>NZ_JAXBME010000010.1 GCF_033963835.1 Cytobacillus sp. IB215665 | reverse complement strand
GCAATTGCAGGACCGGTTCCAATAGCATATAAGATGAAATCGAACACTAAATCACTTACTTTAACAATGCTACCATCCTCGTTTATTAGATATTAGAAAATAAACTACCTTTTCCTCCTATAGTAAAAAGTTAGTTTGCATTATCAAATCCACTAATAATTTCATTCATATTATTTGTTTGAGGCGACTTATTTTCTCATCCACCACTTGCATGGGAAGTTTGCTTCTACCACATTCCATGAGTTTTATGTAGAACTAATCTAACTTAATATTCATTGTCTTATTAGACCAAGTATGTTAATCATAAACTTCAATCTTTCCAATAGTTGCTTGCATTGGGCTACTATCTAAAACTTCACCATCTATCCATACTTTAAACTTCTTACCCTTTTCCAAGTTGCTTTTATCAACCGACTTTCCATAGCTTAGAATAATATTTCCAGTGTTTCCTTGTTCAAAAAAAACACCTTGTTTAACTTCCATTTCTATTGTTTGATTATTAAACTTTATTATTTCCCCGATAAAGTCTGATTCGGCTGCATATTCTTCATTACTGTTACACCCTGAAAGCAACATAAAAATAGTAAATATCAATAGTGATATCCTTAATGTCATTATTGGACACCCACCTATATATTCAATCTATTTAACTCGTTCCAGTAGATCCGTGGCCACCTCTATTTTCATTATTTAGAACGGCTACTTCCTTAAAAGTCACATGCTTCATTTTTTTTATCATTCTAAACTGACATATTCGATCGCCAAATTCAATCTTTGTATCTCTCAGAGCATACGCTGGAAAAAACCATTGATCATTATCACCTTTATACGACTCATCAATTATACCCATAGAGTTTGTTTGGATGATACCAAAATTTTTAAATGTACTTGATCTAGGTACTACATGCGCTTCATGCCCATCAGGGAGTTCCATCGCAACACCAAGAGGAATCAAACAGAATTCTTCTTTTTGTATTTCAACAGTTTCAGCTGCACGCAAATCAATCCAATCCCCAACTTCTATTTTATTGATTTTTGGCAATTGTTTATTAAAATATTTTATTTTTATCGTTAATGACATTTATGTCTTCTCCTCTACCATGGATTAATTTATAGTAAAAATAAAGATGCTCTCAAATTATTGACCATACTCTAATAAGTAAAAACAGTTTTAGAATACGAATGCTGTCTGAATTATTCATTGAAAGTATTTATCATTATGCGATATTGTAACAACCAACAAAAAAGATGCATAAATGCACCCTCTCTAAGCTGTTATGTCACGTTTCAACGTTTTAATTGATAAAATCAAATAAGTGATTACAACTGCACCAATAAAGAATATAACTTTAAGATATATTCCGGCTGACAAAAAGAAAAATGTATAAAATACTGAGCTCCAAATAATCAAAATCCCTATTATTTTGGGTTTCATAGGGATCGCTTTATGCTCTCGATAGTTTTTTATATACTCCCCAAGTATTTTATTATTCATTAACTTATCATATAATTTTTTCGATGATTTAGCATAACAAAAACCCGCTAGTAATAAAAAAGGTGTAGTCGGTATTAAGGGTAATATGATACCTATGACACCACATATTAAAGCAACTGTTCCTAATCCAATCAATACGGTTCTTTGAAGTGTTTTCATAACCGAACTCCTTGCTGCTAGATTAATTAATTATATTTATCCACAAAATATCTAAGTATTTTTAATTAAATTGTCTAGAGATAACATTAGCAACATTATAACACCGTAGATAAGGAAAAGCTAACCGTCGATAGTATGCAAACTAAAATTATCTTACATTGTTTCCATTAAATATTTATCTAGACTCTTATTCCTTGTTGATATGTTACTACTGCTATTAGAGTTTTAAACTGCTAGTCATTGTAATTAATAAAAATTCCCATGAAATATCGTTGTTTTTCTCATTATTTTTGATCTCGTTGAGCGTATATACAATCGTATTATTTGGATTTATTTCATTATTTTCGTAAGGTGGTTTTTTCTAACTACTTGTAGTTACATTGTTCTTTTCCTCTTGGAATACATTTATTTCATCATTTAACCTCCAGCCAAATAATTTTCTACCAAACTGTCTATTAAAATAGCTTTCTCTAAAGTTGTTGCCACAAGTTTCACCCTATCTTTTATAAAGGATCATTACATATACTTTGTTGCTATACCACGCTAAGAAATTTTATTCAATTTTCATTTTACATAAGAGAAAATGCCACGAATTCTAGTTGTGTAGTGTTTATTTCTAACAACAGATATTAAAGACAGCCTCTATAGCACATAAAAACAATAAGTTTTACTTATGTTAAGTAAGCGTTTATTCATATTTTAATTATAAACAAATGGGTTATATGATAAAAGATATGAAAGGAGGAATTTATATTTATGATGATTATACTAATATTAATAGGATTCTGTGCATCGTTTATTGGTACGTTAGCCGGTAGCGGTGGACTTATCAGTATGCCAGCTCTACTTTTGCTTGGTGTACCTATTCATTCAGCTATCGCTGCCGCTAAATTTTCAAACATATTTAGTTCATTTTCTAGTTTTTATACGCTGTTTAGGAAAAAAGAGGTTACTTTCTCTTCAGTAGTGGTTATTGTTCCTTTGGCCCTACTTGGAGGAATTACAGGGGCACTTTGTGCATCTGTATTATCAGAGCAACAAATGACGATGATTGCAATTGTATTACTCAGTTTTGCGTTAGTCGTAAATATCCTAAAAAAACTACCAAAAGAAGAAGTAGTAAATAACATCATTCCTAAAAATACACGCCCTCTGTTATTCTTCAATGGAGTGTATGACGGTTTATTTGGCCCAGGACAGGCTACCATATTAATGTATACCCACTTATACAACGGATTGTCTTATATTAAAGCAATGGCTTTTACACGTTTTCAGACCTTTGTGAGCTGTATCGGCGCATTTTTCACCTATTTCTTTGCTGGTTATTTTGATTGGCAAATCTCGATATTGCTAGCTACAGGTTCACTAATTGGTGGTCTCATTGCTGTAAAAGTTGCTACAAAGCTCTCAACAAATCACTTAAAGAACCTTCTGAGAATAGTAACTTCCATACTAATTATTCAACTAATAATAGGTATATGACCACCTGAATTTGAGACTATCCTTATATTAAAACACGAAAAACGTGGCTACACTTCCATTATTGAGAATTAACTAACAATGTAAATATTAAAAGGTTATAGACCGTGTTCAGATGCTACCCCTATGAAAATATCGTTCATCAACTATTTTTATAAAAAACAATAAACTTTTGTTAATCCTATTGACAATTTAAATTATCGTACTATGATTAATCATAAGTTTTTGAAAATTCGATAATTTATAAGGTGGCTACAATATGAAATATGGATTTGCTAAACGAGTTCAACATTTACAAGGCTCAGAAGTTCGAGAGCTATTAAAAATCATTGAGAGCGGTAGTGTAATTTCTTTTGCTGGTGGTTTACCTGATGAGAGTTTATTTCCTATAAAAGCTGTTGAAGATGCTTTCGAAAAAACATTTTTATCAGGAAAAAAAGCTCTTCAATATGGTGTTACTGAAGGCTTTACACCACTACGTGACTTGATTGTTGAGCTTATGAAAAAACAAGAAATAGTAACAACTACTAATGAATTACTGTTAACGACTGGTTCGCAACAAGCGATTGACCTTTTTTCAAGGATAATGTTTAACCCTGGTGACATCATACTAACTGAAAATCCAACATACTTAGCAGCTCTTCAAGTATTCAAATCCTGTGAGGCTAAAATTTTACCTGTTTCAAGTGATGAGCACGGCATGTTACCTGATGATCTTGAATATAAAATTAGAAAATATAAGCCGAAATGTATTTATGTTGTGCCAACATTTTCAAACCCTACAGGTAGAGTATGGTCTATGGAACGTAGACAAAAGTTACTAGAATATGCGAAAAGGAAAAACGTCATTATATTTGAAGATGACCCTTACGGACAAATAAAGTTCGATGACCAAAAATACTTACCTATTGCAGCACTAGACCAGAGCGGGACTCAAGTTGTTTATACAAGTACGTTTTCTAAAACCGTTGTACCAGCACTACGCACAGGATGGATTAAAGGTCCTCACCAAATTATCAGGATGATGACACAGGCAAAACAAGCTGCAGATCTTCATTCCAATTCTTTATCACAACAAGCACTCTATCACCTTTGTACAGACTTTAATCTTGATAATCATATTAAAGAAATTCGAGCTGTATACCATAATAGGATGAAAATCATGCTGGAGTTGTTGGATTCAGCTAATATACCAAACATTTCTTACAATATCCCGAAAGGTGGCATGTTCTTTTGGGTAACTCTCCCTGAAAACATTGATGCTACTAAATTATTGACAGCTTGTATCCAAAAAGGAGTTGCCTACGTACCAGGCAAACCATTTTATGTTAGCTCTCCTGAACTAAATACTCTACGCTTAAACTTTTCTCACTCAACTCCCGACAAGCTTAGAGAAGGAATGAGCACATTAGTCGACGTGTTCGCAGCTGAAAGCAAGCTTCAAAATGTTTAAATAAACATCTTACCTGTACCTGCAAAAGTTTATTTGTTCTTTACCCGTTTGACTTTCAATCCAATGAATGATTTATAATGTTTAAAAAGGATTAGAGATAAAGACTTGTGATGAATATTTAATTAGTTTGCATTCCTGAACGATTTATTTCCTCTACAATGGCACTAACATAAAGCTTTATCGCCATTTTTCAACGAATGAAAATAAAGTTTGTATAATATATCATCACCATAATTGCAACAGTATCCTATCTTCTCATCGTCCAAGATGGTAATCCTTCTGCAGTCATCACTAGCACATTTGTTAGTGATGACACAGGAGTATTACAAAACCTTTATTTCAGTAATAGCTAAAGCAATTAAGTATGAATGGAGACTAAGCCCTTGTTGAATAGTTCATCTTAACCGATTTTTCTTATAATTACAGCTTTTCAGCATTGTAATAATTAGGAAAAATTTATTGAGCTATAACATAACAGCTAGTTAATACGAACAGCTCTTGTTATTTCAATGAAGTAGCCATTGGGAACATTCCAGCAATGAACATAATCTGAATATGTATATAAATATTCATTAAATCTTCAACCATTGCTACCACTACAGTTGGAATCTATTAAAACAATGCACTCAGAGCTTTATCTTCACTAAAGGCAGCTGTTAACTCCTTTCCATAACCCCAATCATGATGATACCAGCTTTTTCCTTTGTCATCACCATCCCTATGAATCAAATAAGCATCTACTATGTTAAATAGATCATTCCAAATTAATTGAGAATGCTTTTATCCCACGTAATTTTGATAAATATAGAAGGTAATATCACCTACACTAAATATGCACATAAACGATGGTAAAGAAGTTTAGTGGTATAGTATTGCATTACACTTGCGGCCTTCCTTTTTTTAAACTTTTAATCTTCAGACTAATAAATCTCGGTCGTTCTTCACACTCAACCCACTTCAATACCTATAGGCTAAAGTGTGATTTACACTAAATGAATAATCAGGTTTAGAAGTATAAAGGATCTAATCGCTACTTGGTTGAAAAATAATAAGTTCGTTCATGAAGATTGTGTAATAAAGCTCTCTGAAATTAGATTTGGTAATCGTTGTGTAATCCAAAAATGTTGTGAGCGTTTATCTCAATTGGAGTGACTTAATAAGATGACAAAGGGCCACGAATGACAGACTTATATGTGGACATATATGATAGTAAGTTTGTAAGAAAATTTTTGTATTTTATTACAACTTTTTTGTAATCTTATTCGTCTGTATATATAAAGGCTAAAAAGGAGGGCATTTTTAATGAAAATACAAATCAAAAAAATTTTAGCAACACTTATAATAGTTCTTGTTTTTATTGAGTTAAGTAGCATAGCATTCACGGATCATATATTTACACCTTTCCTTATTATAGATGGAAATATTAGTCTTTTATATTTTATTTTTTCTTACGCAATCATTACGTGCATAATTTTACTTGGCTGTATGTTATTCATAAATATTATGATATCTACTTTTTCTCTGAAAAAGTAAATCTAGCTACTCTACTAAATTTGCTTAACTAAGGAAAAAAAGCCTGAGTATAGTATTTTCTTGATTATATTTCCTATAATTGATTAGAAATTATAATTTTTAGTATTCATATGATCGTTAAAATGCCTTTGTTTTTTTCACTACATATTTGAGATAAAAAATAACAAAAAGATACTCCATGTATTAAGTAGATAAAAACCAAACCATCAAAACTAAACGGTTTGGTTTATTGGTAAGTAGCTTATCTATTCATTCTTCCGTTTATTGAAAACTTTCCTACTTTCTTTGTATTATAGTTTGAAAATATTTTATCTGGGAGCTAATGTTTAACGGAGGAATCCTAGTTAGTTATTTTAGCACTAGCATATAGTCTCATTGGAATAATGTAACATGCTATGCTAACTAGTAATTTTTTGACTCCTTATCCATTTACCTCTATCGTTTCACGATCTGCCCAATATAGCTCTGAAAAAATTTCTGAGAAAGCGTCAACACTTCTTTCAAGTTCTTCAAATGTATTGTCTACACCGCCTATTTCTAGCGTGATAGCTTTACTAGAAATATCCTGATTATATATTCCATTTCCATCTTTTTTTGATTTTTGATATATTCCTCTACTAATACCAGGGTACCTTTTATTAAGCTCTGTATTCAGTTTATCGACAAATTGTTTATTTTGCTCATAATTTTCATTATCTGTTCCTAATACAAAATATAATGTTGCATATTCAATTCCATTAATCACCTTAGTTGTAACATCTCTACGTGCCGAATCCCGATGTATATCAATATAGTACTCTATATGATTATTGTTATTTGTGTTGACCTCTAAAATCTCACGAGACAAGTTATATGACATTGTTGTTTTCCATTCTTTCTCATGCAACTTTGCTGTCATATTCGTTTGATCGTGATGTGCTCCGATCCCTTCTTTAAGAAGATTAGCTGATAAGCGCTTACCTAGTGCAACGACATTCACTCGATTATCATTACTGATTGCATGATTCGGACTGCTAGCATCTTTTATATATGGTAGGAAAGATTCCCAACTATGCGTCTGATAGATATATACAGTCTTATTTGGAATTTGATTATCGAGATTATTTTCATCTAATGTTATATTTTCATCTTGTTTTAGTTTTTCTGTTGCAACTTCTCTTTCTTTTAATAAAACTTCAATTGGTGGTGCCGATTCAAATACGTACGCCGTTTCTTCGGATATACTCGTTTTGTTTATGGAGGAAGTTATGCCTGGTAATTCTCCGCCAAAAAATGTTGTTGTATCACTTAGAATAATATTTGTTCCAAATTGTAGTATAGATTCTGTTATATTCTTAATAGAAAATAAATCATTCTCACTTTCTTCTTGAGAAAAATGTTGATTTTCTGCCTTCAGAAAATGAATTAGTAGATCTTCTGATTCTACATTTCCTAACGCAGTATCAATAAAGCTAGATTCATATTTTATGTTTAAGCCAACGATTAGTGTTGATATGAAGAAGATGAAAAATACTAGCATTGGGATACTAGAAATGAGCAATAACCTCTTGTTTCTATACAGCTTCATATATATAATCCCCCCTATGTTAATCTATATGCATAGACAGGACAGAATATATTTATTTAACAAAATAATATAAAGAATAGTAGATTATACTCCTTATTCTCATTAACACTATTTAGTACAGGTGGTCGGACCAAGTGACTGTACATTACATATTTTATAAAGAAATAGCTTCCTAATTGGAAACTTATATATTGCGTATAAATTCAGTTTAGCAATAAAAATAGGACAAATCGGAGGAGATCATACCTTAAACTTTTCATAGTAGAATGTGACTACTGTGGATATTTTAATTGTTAATGCAGTAATACGAAGGATTTCCTGTTGCCGAGGATCTTTAGCATTTTGAAACAAATGACCTTAAGATTTTACTTTAGTAGTTTTAGCGAAAAAAAAGACATTGTAAAGTTGATCAACCAATTGAAAACAACAGTAGTAACAACTAGTGAAAGTTCGAGGAGCAACAAGAAGGTTATTAGACATTTGAAGCAGTTCTCGGTAAGAAGCCATTGTTTTGACTCGTTTATGAATGTGAAGAAAAAAAATAACCCTTTCAATTTATGTTGTTAATGAACCCTTTTCCATTAGCAACTCATTTATAAATTCACTATAACAAACAAGTTGTTTTATATCCAAGTACTTGCTATGTTAAACTTTTCATTCTTATAATGTTTTTCACATGCCTAATATGAGTTTTCTTAGGTATTTTAATCAATTTTTTGTTTTCTTGTCATTTTCCTACACAACTTAAAACCATTAGCATAAAATATTCTATCTTACTATATAGTATGATTTACCCTTTTAGCAGAACAATTGACTTTTTGCAAAGATCATCGTTGGAATTTACTATTTTGACATCCAGTGATAAAAAGCTAATGTTATGATAATAAGCTTAACAACAAAATATGGATTATATAATCAACCCCAAATACAGGAAAGCATCCTGTAATCGAGAAACAGCTGAATTGCTATTACACTAATAATCTTCCTTCTTATAAAGTTTAACAGAGTGGTCAGAGCCACTCTGTTTTTTATTTTCACTCTATTCGTAAACGTTGTTGCTATAGTTCTTAAACTTGAAGATAAAAATGTCGTTTACTTAACATTCACCGTTTTATAGAAGATACTTCGAAATCTAGTTGTTTTCGTGTTTAATGTTTAGTACGAAGTTCAACAACCTGTGAATATAGCTTTTATTTATACATTAGCGTAAACCTTTATTACCACTTTCCCACATTAACGCATTGGGGTCAGGTCCCCGGCACTAAAACAATTTTTCCAGTTGTTTTTCTTGCTTGTAATAGTGTATGTACGTTTGCTGCTTCTGCTAGTGGGTATACCCCTCCGACTGTTAATTTCAATTGGCCTGTTTGTACGTATTGGAGTAATTCAATTAAGCTGGATTGGAGGAGCTGTGGTTTACGCATAATCTGTGGTAAAAAGAAACCGATAACCGATTGGTTACGTCTCATTAACTCTGCTGGTTGCATAGTGCTCATTTCTCCACTAGCTACACCATATATGATTAGTCTACCAAATGGTGCTAAACAACGTACTGTTTTATTAAATATATCTCCTCCAGCCATTTCAAGTGCTACATCAACACCTTTACCTTCTGTCGCTTTCTTTACTTCTTTATCCCAGCCGTCAAGAGTGTAGTTTACAGTTACGCCAGCTCCCATCTCTTGGGCGAGTGCTAACTTCTCATCAGTACTAGCTGTTGCTATTACTTTACCTGCACCAAATAACTTAGCGAGCTGAACGGCAAGTAAACCGACTCCACCAGCAGCCGCATGAACAAGGACTGTTTCACCTTCTTCAAGGCGCCCCATTGTTTTTATAATATGATAGGCACTTAATCCTTGTATTGGTAGAATAACAGCATGGTTAAAATCAACCCCATCAGGTATCGGTATGACTGATCTTTCATCGACCATCGCAAACTCTGCATATCCACCTGATTCCATAATTGTCACAACTTTTGAACCTATACTAACAGAAGTAACATCTTCCCCAACTGCAACTACAATACCAGCAACTTCGCCTCCTAAAACATATGGTAATGTTGTCTCAACTACATATTGTCCTTCTCGTCTCGCTGTATCAGCATAATTTACTCCGATGGCTTTTACTTCAATTAATACTTCATTTCCTTTAGGCATTGGTTTATTTAAATCAACATATTGTAAAACTTCTGGTCCACCAAATTTTTCTATTTGTACTGCTTTCATAGTCATATTCCCCTTTTCTATTTACCTTTAAATTGTGGTTTTCTTTTTTCTTTAAATGCGTTAACGCCTTCTAAGTGGTCTTCAGTATGAATCATCAGCGTTTGTGTAATTCGTTCTTGCTCCAAAATATCATCTAATGATGACTCATAAGACCGATCAATGATCTTCTTCATCATTCCATAAGCTTTACTTGGTCCATGGGCAATCTTCATCGCTAGCTTTGTAGTTTCAGATTCTAGGCTTTCAAGTGGAACAACTCGACTTAATATACCTAGTTCCCTAGCTTGGTCAGCAGATACTGTTTCTCCACTAAAGAATAATTCTTTAGCACGATATGGTCCTACTAATCTTGGAAAAAAATAGGATCCTCCTCCGTCTGAAATTAGTCCTACTTGTGAAAAACTAAAGACAAATTTACTGTTGTCAGCTGCTATAATAAGATCACAAGCCAATGCCAAATTAAACCCTGCCCCCGCTGCAAAACCATGTACTGCTGCAATAATTGGTTTAGGTAAATCTTTCATTAGTTTTATACATTCATTTAGCTTACCAATATGATCGTAAATTTCTTGTGACGAGGATTCGCCCATGGATTTTACATCTCCACCTGCACTGAATGCTCTACCCGCCCCTCTAATGACCACCGCTCGAATATCATCATTTTCTCTAGCTAATTCCATTGCCTCTAATAAACCTAGTATCATATGTGAACTAAACGGATTAAGGCTTTCTGGACGATTTAACGTTAAAACCATTATAGGGCCTTCGATATTAACAATTAGGTGCTCATTTTCCATTTCTATCAGTCCCCCTTATTACAAATTTCACAGCTTATGAAATAAGCCAGCCACCGTCTACAACGATATCTGATCCAGTCATATATGAAGCTTCAGATGATGCCATGAAAGCTATTACATTGGCTATTTCTTCTGCTTCGCCTACTCGACCCATAGCTGTACTTCGCTCAATTGTTTTCATAAATCGTTCACTTTCAAGACTTATTTCAGTCATAGGTGTTTTAATAAAGCCTGGTGATACTGAGTTCACGCGAATTCCAAATTGTGACAGTTCATGAGCAAGTGTTTTAGATAAATTTACTACAGCTGCTTTTGCAGCACTGTAATGAGGTAAAGTTGGCGCAGCTTTATGCCCTGATAATGACGCGACATTGACAATTGTTCTGTCTTTTCGCTTTCCTTCATCCTTTTCACTACTTTCCGCCATCAGTTGCCCTAAATATTTGGAAACGAGAAACACACTTTTTAAATTTGTTTCTTGAACAAAATCCCAGTCTTCTGCTGATGTATTAAATAATCTAGAAACGGGGGATCCTCCTGCATTATTTATTAAAACATCTAAGTGACCATAGTTTTTTTGTACAAAAGTAGCTAACTCTGTAATACGTTCTTCATTTGTTACATCTGCCACAAAATATTGAACAGCATTTCTATTCACCTCTTCATTAATTTGTTTTGCTACTGTTTCTAATTTAGATTGAGTCCTTCCTACTATTAGTACATCAGCGCCCTCTTTTGCTATTCTATGAGCTACTGCCTCACCTATTCCACTACCTCCACCGGTGATAGCTACGACTGTGTCAGAAAATCTCATACATATTCCACTCCTTTTTTATTTTCGCTCTTTTCGAAAAGATTGTTGCTATTGTAAGCAGCTTAGTACTATAAAAAGTAGTTTATTATTGTTTGTCATCGCTGTATAGAAGATGGATGCAACGAATTCTAGCTGTATATTATGTGTTTACTTCTCAATGCAAAAAGCACGATTTTACATAAAGTTTCAAATAATCAAAATATTTTAAGTTCACTTTTGCAATGATACTTTCAGTTATTTATGTGTAAATTTTGGTTTGCGTTTTTCTAAAAATGCTCTTACACCTTCTTTTATATCCTCAGTTTGAAACATTTCTTCAAATAATTCCGCTTCCCTTTTTAGACCATCTTCAAGCGTTAATTGTACACCTTCTTGAATGGCTTGTTTACTTCGTGATATTGCAGCTAGTGAATATTGACAAATGGTCATTGCCATCTCCTGTGCAGCTAATAATCCCTTCCCACTTGCCACTACTTTATTTACAAGACCAATGCGCCAAGCTTCTTCCGCATAAATAGGTTCCCCAGTGAAAATCATTTCCTTTGCTTTAGCTTCCCCTATCAATTTAGGGAGTCGTTGAGTACCTCCTCCACCGGGAAAAAGACCTAGCTTTATTTCTGGTAATCCTATTTGCACGTGATTTTCAGCAATTCTAATATCACATGCTAGTGCTAACTCACACCCTCCACCAAATGTTATGCCATTAAGAACAGCAATCGTGGGCTTTCTAAATGTATCAATATAGTTCAGCACGTGATGACTTTCCAAAAATTTGCTTTTCAATTCAGTTTTTCCTATTAAATTAGGAAACTCACGAATATCTGCTCCAGCCATAAATGCCTTTGAACCAGCACCAGTCAAAATAACAGCAACCACTTCAGAATCATCTTCAAGCAATAAAAATGTTTCAAATAATTCTTTACTTACTGAGCTATTCATAACGTTTAACGGTGGGTTATTAATGGTTACTGTCGCTACACCATTTACTTTTTCACATCCCACGTATGGCTCCATTATTGCTTCACCTTTTTGCTTGAATAATCATAAAAGCCTTTTCCTGTTTTTCTTCCTAACAAACCTGCCTTTACCCTTTCTTCAATAAAAGCTGGTGGTTTATCTTTTGGGTTACCAGTTTCAGCGAAGCGCTGCTGCATAACATAATAACCTACATCTAATCCCGATAAATCCATTAATTCAAACGGACCAATAGGATGTTTCAACGCTTGTTTTACAATCAAGTCGATGTCTTTATAATCAGCGATACCTTGTTCATATAAATACATCGCTTCTTTTTGAAGAGCAATGAGAATTCTATTTGCAACAAACCCAGAAATTTCTTTACGTAGTAGAATTCCTTTACGGTTAATTTTTTCGCAAACATCTAAAGTAATTTGTGCAGTTTCTTCTGAAGTTTGCTCACTCATTACTACTTCAACACAATCCATAACAAGAGGCGGGAAAAAGAAATGCATGTTACAAACCTTTTCAGGACGTTTTGTTGCACCTGCGATAAGTGAGTTGACGATTGTCGAACTGTTCGTAGCTAAAATAGCATGTGGTGGTGTATACTCATCTAACTTTTTAAATACTTCGCGTTTTATTTCAAGTTTTTCTACAATTGCTTCAATGACAAAGTCCGCTTTCGAACTTGCCTCTTCTAAACTTTCAGTAAATGACAACCTTTTAAGGGCTGCTTCTTTTTGATCCTCAGCTATTTTACCTTTCATTACCCATTGTTCCATAATCGACTCAAGACTTGTCTTAGCTTTTGTTAATGATTGTGAATTCACATCTTGAATTGTTGTTGCAAACCCACCTAATGCGCATAACATTCCTATTTGATGCCCCATTTGTCCTGAGCCGACTACACAAATATTCTTAACATCTTGAATATTCATAATATAATCTCCTTTATACTGACTAGTTAGTATGTTAATCTTATTCAAACCCTAGCAAAACTAGAGTAGACTTAACTTATTCTATTTGTATACCACGTAAAATCATGTCAATATATATTTCTGCAACATCATGATCGGATTTTGTACCTGTTGGATCGAACCATTGATACGTCCAATTGGTTACACCTAATATACCAAAAGTAATAATGTCTATTTCAAGGTCCTTACGAAATTCTTCCTTCGCGACACCATCTGCTAGTAGTTGCTCGATATTCAGTCTGAATTTGTCACGTTTCGTAAGAATTTTTTGAAGATGTTCATTAGTTAAATTTCTTAGCTCTCGTAAGAACACTCGTGCACTAGGCCCTTGTTCTTTTATATCCGTAATAAGCAATAACACAACATCTCTAAGCTTTTCCTTACAACTTTTTTTATTATCTACTAAAATTTCAAGTTGATGTTGTAGCAGGTCGTCGATGTAATGTAGATGAATATCCATTAATAGTTGTTCCTTACTTGAAAAATAATAATAGAAAGTTCCTTTTGTTACTCCTAGAGCATCAACAATATCTTGAATAGAAGTCTCAGTAAATCCTTTTTTCTCAAACAGAAGGATGCTCTGCTCTTTAATACGTTGTTTCAAAGTTATATCCTCACATTCTATATTTTTTAATGGAATTATAACACAAAATATCACCCCCAATTTCTTTATTAGATTAATCTAGGTTTGATTAATATAGTTTCATTAGGCTGCATTCGCAATGATTGTTGCTTTTCGTTCTAAGGTATAAGCATGTATACAACTAGTGTTCTTAACATCTTCATACTTTTTAATTATTGAGTTCCTTTAAAACTTATCACACAAACCATTATTAGTAATAAAAACAAGTTTACGAAAGAATATTTTATTTATATACTGTGCCCGGTGGTATTTTAGAATTCTGTTGTTATAATATCGGAAAAACATTATATACAAAAAACTCTTTTATCGGTGTTTCTATGATAAAAAAGAACGGAAACATATCTTTAGACAATATGTATCTTAGTGAATATGCTCCCTGTTCGTCTTGAATCATCTTTCAAAAAGATTTTACGTAACATTATTCTCCCGCAAAGCACGCCTTAATATTTTACCAACCGTCGTTTTCGGTAATTCACCCTTGAATTCTACAATTGTTGGTACTTTGTATGAAGCCATATGATCTTTGCAATAGTTAATAATATCTTGTTCATTCGTTTGTTCCCCTTGCTTAAGAACGATAAATGCTTTTACTGTTTCACCCCTATATGCATCCTGTACTCCAACCACTACAGCTTCTTGTATAGAAGGGTGTTCATAGAGAACTTCCTCTATATCACGCGGATAAATATTGAAACCGCTTGCAATAATCATGTCTTTTTTTCGATCAACGATATACAAGTATCCATCCTCATCCATTCGAGCAATGTCCCCTGTATATAACCAACCATCACGGAGAGTGTGCATCGTTTCATCAGTCATGTTCCAATATCCTTTCATGATCTGAGGTCCTGAAACGATCAGTTCACCAACTTCCCCTACTGGTACCTCTAGCTTGCCATCTGCAATGTCAACGATTTTAAAATCAGTTGAAGGGTATGGAATACCAACACTTCCTGTTTTTCGCTCAGCGAATAGTGGATTAGAATGTGTAACTGGACCTGATTCAGACATGCCGAACCCTTCAACTATTTTAGAGCCAGTTTTTTCTTCAAATGCTTTTAGTACTTCCACAGGCATTGGTGCTCCTCCACTATTACAAACCTTAATACAATCAATTTCAAAGTCAGTGGCATTAGGATGGTTTAAAATAGCAATAAACATTGTCGGTACTCCTGGGAAAATCGTTGGTTTTTCAGCTTTTATCGTATGCAATACTTCCTCAACATCAAATCTTGGTAGAAGGACCATTGAAGCAGCATTAAAAATTGAAAAATTCATACATGCCGACATACCGAAAACATGAAAAAATGGTAGAACTATTAAGCAACGCTCTTTACCCTTTTCTACATCATTTTTGAAAAACTCTTGTGCTTGAACATTATTTGCAATTAAATTACGGTGTGTTAGCATAGCTCCTTTTGGTCTACCAGTCGTTCCTCCAGTATACTGTAGGACTGCTATATCATGCTCAGGATCTGTGTCAACTGGACTAACAATTCCGTTTCCAACTTTTATAAACTCATAGAAAGATAAATCTGGTTTGTATGATTGATCGTTTGGTTGCAGACTAACAACTATAATATTTTTTAATCCTGTATTTTGTTGAATCGCTTTCACTCGAGGGTATAACATATCTAGGACAACAACAGTTTGCGCCCCAGAATCTGCTAAAATATATTGTAGTTCTCGCTCTACCAGCATCGGATTAATTTGTGTAACGATTGCACCTGCAGCCAACACCCCATAAAATGAAATCACGTATTGAGGACAATTAGGTAGCATAATTGCAACACGATCACCTTTATTAATTCCTGACTGTTGTATTGATGAGGCAAAAGCTTGAACAGACATATTTAATTCTTTATATGACATCTTTTGTTGGTAGAATAAAATAGCATCATTTTGTGGGTATTCCTCTGAAGTATTTTGTAAGATTTGTGGTAATGTTGTGTTAGGAATTTCAACATCTGTTGAGATATCATCTGGATAATGGTTTAACCAAACATGCTTATCAGTCACGAAACAACCCCCAAGTTATTATTTTTTCTAAGTTAACCCTCAGATGTAAGACAATTTATTCTCACGTATCTAACAACTTACTTTTATGAAAAATAATTTTGATAGGGTATTTGCTGCATTTCATCCATTAACGAAAGATAATATATTGTTTTGATGATTTTTTGTTTTTACAATTTATGCGTAGTTTTCAATATTCATGATAGATTCACATTTTTATACTATCACCTCCAATACGATAACGATTGATAAATGTCTAGTCATTTGTCATTTAATAACCATACAGAACTTTAAAAAATATTCTATAATGACTATGTTATTAATAATTATATAATTGGCCTATGACATAGACATGTAATCAACTAGCCTTCGTGTAAGCTTGTCAAAATTGGTAATTTATATAAAATAACTTCTAACTATTCTAACTAGAGAAATAACAACAAAGCTTAGGAAATGTGTTTTACAACTGTATGAAAGTTTTAGAAACCTCACATAGATATAGATTCTTTAGTTATATAGAAAAGAATGTCCTTTAACGAATTCAAGTTCATTTAAAGGAGTTCAATTGTAAATTAAGATGACTTTTCAAGCTCTTGTTTAAGCTTCAACATACCCTTTTCTGCTCGATTTTTAATTATTATTTTTGCTAGTGGCATAAAGAAAATATTGGCTAACCTCGAATGGTTTCTACTTTCCATTTTCCAAGTTACAAGGGTACTATCTATTGCTTTAGCCGAAAAAGTAACTGTCATTCTTTCCATCAAAGGTGGAAAATCACCATCAGTTACGAACTTTGAATTATGTGCTGATTCAATGACAGTGATTGGTATTGATTTTTTTATATTGAAGGGTAGTCTCGTTTGCTCAGTATATTTTTTCCCTATTTCACCGTGAGCTAGCTTATTATTAGAGGTCATTTCTATTACATTAGGAAACCATTTACCGAAATTCTCCATATTAATTACATAATTATATACATCTTCTATTGGTCTGTTAATTTCTTCTTGTTTTTCTGCTAGGAATATCAACATAACTCCCCCTCATTCTTGTCCTATGTATATTTGAACTAACCGGTTGGTATGTTTGATAATTCTATCATATTATGTAAATCATAGATACGCAAGTTTTTTCACTGAATATTTATACAATATTAAACTACGTAAAAATACACATAAGTCTGTTTTCGTTTTAGCAAATAAACACATACAAAACGAGCGTTCGGATCATCTCTTCTTCTGTAACATGATAACTAGCATTTAAAGCCACTTCTTTAAGTACAAAACTCGTGATAATTGCAATAATATTTACGAAAATATCCTTCAATTATAAGTGGAGTCTTAAACTATACTTGTATTTTTCAGATACTCCCTAAATGTATGCTTGCCTTATGGCATAAGCGAGAGGACAGACTATGATTTACATATGTGACAAAATATAAACATTTGGATATTAAATTTACTCTCCTTATACACCAAGCAGTTATAACTGTAATATGCTATAAAGATGCTGTGACTGTAATAATATTGGGGTGAAGTTAAATGTCCGAAAACTCAGCAGGCTTTAGTATACGTCTTGCCGCATTATTATTTGATTGGTTACTTATTGGTTTACCAATTACCTTTATCGCATATTACATTTTCAATGAACAGAGTTTCCTACTAAACCAATTCGAAGTAATATACGGGACCTTACTTCCTGTTTTTTGGAAGGGATACACAGTCGGAAAAAAAATAGTAGGTATCCGAATTGTTAAAATAGATGGTACGAATGTTCACCTAGTGACTATGGTTTTGCGTGTCATAATTGCAGGAATCGTATATGGTTTAACACTTGGTATAGGCATTATTGTCAGTATATTTATGGTTCTGTTGCGTGAAGATAATCGCGCGATACATGATTTTGTAGCAAACACATACGTGACTTATGATAATTAGCTTATAAATCATCTCAATGATAAAGAGTTTGAACATCGTGGATCAAAAGAATAGACTACATTTACTGTGTGGCTCTATTGAGGAACCTGACTACTAAAAATTTTTGATAAGCCGGAGTGCATTTTCTTTTACTCCGGTTGATTTTATATATACTGTTTACTGTTTTAGCACTAATTGTTGTTTTTTCTAGTAAAGAAAAACACGTACACAACTAAAATTCGGAGAATCATTTCAATATTCACCAGGAGCAACGAAGAATACGAAAAGAGTCAAAGAGGGTTTTATGAAACTTTTTCTTGTTATAAGCAAACTTTATCGATCTCATAAAAATTAGCTAGCTATATAAAGAAATTAACGATTATTGTTTAACGTTTTAGTAAGTGCAATCGCTGTAATAGATGCTCCAATAGCTTGAAGCCAACTACCTAAACTTGACAAAATTCTTCCCATTTTCTCTTTCCCATTTATTATGTAAAGAATACCAATTGCTAACAATGCCGCACCTAAAGATTGAATGCTGTTTCCTAGAGCCAACAGATCTGATGACCTAACAACAGCACCCACTGCGCCGAATGAAGCCCCTAGTGATTGTACACTATTACCAATCACTCCAATTTGCAAACCTTCATCTTCATTTTGTGCCTCCATTATTCCAGCACCTACAGCACTTGCAGCAGACCCTCCTGCTAGTAACCAATTCCCAAAAATAATCAAATCATTACCTTTATTATTTTCAGCTAGTTGTTGTTGTTCTCTTCCTATAGCTCTAAAAGAGTTCCCTACAGCTTTTAAAGAATTTCCTAGCACAATAAGTTGGTCATTAACGGCTTGTTCATCAACCCGTCCAGATTGCCCAATTGCAGCTATGACACTCCCAACAACTTGAATCCACGCTCCAAGAACTTCTAATTCTTTCCCCTCAGTCACCACCCGCCTTGCACCACCGTTCTAAAAACATTGATACATTCATTGTATTCAAGTGATATAAATTGTTATGGAGCAAGGCCTACACCGATCGTATAATTTTTTCATTATGTTTCCTATTATTAATTTTTCTTGTATTTTCACCATAATTGACAGCTAGATGGTAAGTTTATACGACTTCTATCGTTTCACAGACCCAAAAAATCCTTAAGACATATTTTATACGATGATCAACAATCAAGGACATCCTTGGTTAATTAATAAAAGTCTCATTGCTTGGGCATTCTTACTATTGTAATGAGCCTAACAAATCAGCAACAGAACGATACCAACTACGTACATCATATAAGCCAATGCCAACAATATCAATATGATCTGTTGAATTGAATTCACCTAAATAATTCCATATTCCTTTTTCTGGTAATCCTTCGTAAAATACTATCTCGTCTGTTGATCCTAATGTTGGTCCATCCATAGAATTTGTATTGACTACCCCATCATTCTTCCACCAGTCACTATTAATAGTAATACTTCCGTTTTCTGTATATTTCCCAAGAAAATCACTAAGAACGTATAATATTGGGTTCATAAATAATTCAGGTTTATGATTTCCTGACCATATAGATGGGTAAGTTTGTTCCGTGGAAACTGAAAAATAATATGTACTAGGTTGTGCTGAAACCCAGCTGTTTATTTCACTTGCACCTTCTGGGCTGGCATCCCATTCTGCAGTATCTTTCGTATCATTCCAAATAGAACTGTTATATACGCGATTAGCATAGCTTTCAAATGTTTCTCCTTCTCTTCTTTTTAGTCCCCATTGATCTAGCTTAAAATCATATAAAATATTGTCAGTTTTCCCTGTTAAACTAGCAGCTAAAGCTATTATCTCCTTTGTCATTGGAAAGAAACTGTCTACTAACCTTGTAGCCGTAGATCCATCATGTGGTGATGAGATAGTAAACACACTACTAACCATTGAAGCATTCTCTTTCTTAAAAAGAGACGATATGTCGTTTGAATCAGTTAAAGCTAATTCATTTTCGTCACCATGTTCCAAAAGCTGTGTTAATAAACGAATCGTTTGACCACCTAAACTATGACCAACTAAATGTATTTTATTCACCGTTCCGGTAGTGGAATTCACCTCTCCCCATTCAGGATAAAAACCACTATATGTTCTACCGTACCGATCATGACCGTGCTCAAGTGAATGTGCCTCACCGTAATCAACTGTTCCTCCTTTGATTTGAGCATACAACTCACTGGCTCTATCCCAGTTGCTTGAAAATGGCCCAACTGCTGCACTGTATGTTTCATAACCATAGGAATTTAGATCTTTTTCAATATCTGTTAATCCACCCCAATATCGAAAACCTAGTAGCTCATCACGTCCCCATCCTACTAATCCATGAACTAGTACAATTGGGTAATGATTTATCCTAGCTAAGCTTTTTTCACTTGGTAATAGATTTTGAGGAAATGGTTCTGGGTCAGTTAATTGATCACTAAGAGTTGCAAAATTACTATTCTTAAATGAAGAAATTTGCTCAGCACCAACGTTGTAAGGGCTTACAAAAAGAACCAAACTAATAACACAAAAGCCAATCATTCCATATATTTTCATCGCACACCTCTATTGTTTGAATTTTTTTAAAATTTAACATCTTTGAAATTTATAGTCAATAATTACATTAAAATTTCCCTTTATAGAATCGATAGTTCTAGTATTTCTTCTTAAACCAGTAGTCCTATACAACTATGATTATGAATATTTTTACATTAATTATATATTTTTACTGTAACTATTGTGTATATAATGTTGCGTTTGTCTAATTTTCACTACAATTGAAAATATCGTTGTAAGAAGTCAAACATTATTTCGAATTAGTAGTTGTTATGTAAGACTAGAATTGTTAAATACTAGTCTAAGATATCATTAATTAGAAATTTATATTTTCCTATACTGGTCTAACTTGAATGTGATAGGTCCTATGACTTGTGCTTGTGTATTAGCTTCAATGTTTTCAACTGTGAGTATATATGATACTTTCCCTAGCGTCGGTTTTGTATCTACATGAGTAAAGCTATCTATCGCAAAATCATTACCATCCTCATCTAGTTCACTTTTAGCACTGAAGATAAGATTAGAAGCAACGATAGAATTCCTATACACCTTATATAACAAATCAGGATTACCTCCACCTTCTGAAACTTTTGCTCCAACAGTAGCATTTATTACGATCAAGTCGCTCGGTCTTATTTTTTCAAAAGATGAACGTGCCAATTCCAGCGGGCCCATACCTATGTCCATCAAAATACTCTCAGATACATTTGTTGGTAATACGAACTGATTCACATCGACTAGCTGTATATTAGAAGCTAGGTTACATGAGCATTTACCACCTTGCTTTGTTCTAATTTGCTGAATCACAAAAGATAGTGGTCCAATTACAGAAGCTTCGTCATTAAAAGATGTTTCAACCTCAACAGTAAGGATGTATTTTACCTTTCCTAATGTTGGTTTAAGATCTACATGAATGAAGCTATCAATACTAAACTCATCTTGAAGTGTTTCATCTATTTCCGTTCTTGAACTAAAAATGAGATTAGCATCATTAACCGAATTCCGAAATATTTTATACAACAATATTGGACTTTGCATAAGCGCTTCTGTACCTACGGTAGTCATCAAGAGAACAATATCATTTGGTGTTATTTGATCTAAAGATAACTCTGCCAATCTTAAAAACATTGGTCCTACAGGAATCATCCCATCTTTGAAACTTCCAGACTCGTTCGGTGATAAAACTATGTGATTCAAATCTACAACTGTCTGTTTAACGGGTTGAGTACACATGCATTTGCTATTTAGTTCTGCTCTAATTTGCTCTATAACAAAAGTAATAGGACCAACTACAAAAACCTGTTCTTGACTTTGTTCTATAAGCTCAACGGTAAGGATATACTTCACATTGCCAATTGACGGTTTTACATCTACATGAAAAAAGCTATCAATGCTAAAATCATTTTGATTATCATCTAATTCAACTCTACCACTAAATACAATATTGGCTTCACTAATCACATTTCTATAAACTTTATAAATTATATCTGCGTCTCCACTTAACTCTTCTACTCTAGAACCAACAGTTGCATGAATAGATACTTTGTCTGTCATTCTTACATCTTTTAGCTGCAGTTCTGCTAATTGGAGAAATTGTGGTGACAAAGGGATCTCTTTCTCAACACTGCCAGATGTATTAGGATTTAATGTAAATTGTTTTGTATTAATTAATGTCTCTTCAACGCTTTGTATACACTTACATACTTGTTTTCTCATTTTATTCCCCTCATTTATGTCATAATGTATTCTATGAGTCTAAGGTGCTCTTTGGTATGGGGATTATTCTTATAAATAGTGATAAAATAAAGTATAATAATACACACATTCTTTTGAAATGTAACCCTCAACTACTAAAACTTGTTACATAATATCCTAATAGAATTTATTAATCTCTTGTCGAAAACGATGTTGCTATTTTAAATAATGCTCAGATTCCGCATAAATTGTTGCTTTGCGTAATAAAAACTAAACACGTATATTTATTTAATGTTCGGGGCATCTTTTCATCTGTTGCTACTTGAAAAAACATAAAATAAGCATTAGTTCCTTAAATTTAAATGAAAGCGATAAAGTTTTTAAAAAAAGCCTTAACTAATGTTGTTTTCGCATCAAATTAATTGGTGCTTTGCGTAATAAGAGCTGAACACGTATTTATTTAATATTCGGGGCATCTTTTCACCTTTAAAGACTTGAACAATCATAAAGAATACACACCAGTTGCTAATTAAAAAAAGAAATAGTTTTTGAAAAAAACCTTAACTAATGTTGTTTTCACATCAAATTAATTGGTGCTTTGCGTAATAAGAGCTATAAAAGTATCTAAAAAGATGTCGTATGTAAATTGAATACATGTTATCTCTTAAGCATGAAAGCTATCAATTGGTCCAATCCAGCCCTATCAATATGGTCACATCCTAAATACGATAAAGTTTACTAATCAATAGTAGTATTTTGAAAGGAAGATATTTATGAAAGTTGTATCCTGTGTTCCAGCAGCAACCGATATGATTAATACTTTAGGCTTAGATCAATTTATAAGCGGGGTTACGTTTGAGTGCCCATCTTCTAAACCAAAAGTAGTTAGATCGGTATTAGAAGATAACCAATTGACCTCTTCAGAAATTAATGAAACTGTCTCTGAATATATGAAAGAACAAAAATCGCTCTATTATATAGATCAAGAATTACTTGAACAAATTGAACCCGACATCATGTTCACTCAACACGTTTGTGACGTTTGCCAAATAGGAACATCCTATGTAGAAAAGGCTATATACAAATTATCGAAGCAGCCAAAAATTGTACCGCTTATTCCAAAAAATCTTAACGATATTTTTGACAATGTCATAACAGTTGCTAAGGAGCTTGGTTCTGAACAAAAAGGAATAGATGCAGTTAAAGGTTATAAAGATAGGCTTAATCGAATTCAAAGAAAATTGATGGAAAATAACAGAAGAAATAGTCAAGTTTTTTTCATGGAATGGATTAACCCAATTTATAACTCGGGTCATTGGATTCCAGATTTATTACACTTAGCTGGGGGAGATGATATTTTTGCGAATAATGAAGGGCACTCTAACCCCATAAAATGGGAGGACCTTAAGCAATATGATCCCGAAATAATAATTATTTCACCGTGCGGATATGATCGGAAAAAGGCCGTTGAAGAAGTAAAACAACTCCAACAATTAGATGGTTGGAAACAACTGAGAGCTGTAAACAACAATAATGTTTACCTTGTTGATCCAAATCTATTTACACAACCTAGCATCGGTGTAATAGATGGTGTAGAACTTTTGGCAGCTCTTTTTCATTCGGACATAATCTCAATGCCTAAACATCTTACAAAAAAATATATTAAGATATAAATAGTTGGGGTTTATCCCCCAACTGTTCACCACATTAAATCACTGGGGGTCTGACCCCCTCTTGCTGTACTTCTGCCTTTTCTTCTTTTTTAAGGTCTAAATGAAACGGATTTTTATTATTTTGATTCTGTTTATCTACGTCCATACTAACTCCAATTGAGGCACCAGAGTTAGTCGTTGTATCATTTAGAATTCCATCTTGGCTAGTAGGATCTGTATGATATGAATGTTCCTCAAAATTCATTCCTTTTTTAGGCATGGACCCACCTCCTTTACGTATATCATTTGTGTTCTAGGCAAATCTATACAAAATAATATATAAAGGAAGCAAATTAAAGTGACATTCGTTTCTAATAGTAAAAAAACAAGGCTCTTTTCGTAAACCCTGTTCATATTAATACAAAGTTACCCAGTAAAAAAGAAGTGATTATTATCATATTATAGAAGAAAATATGCTTCGAATGATAGTCGGATAAATAAGTATTCATAGTACGAAAAGCACAACATTGATGCGAAAACAGCTATTAATTAATATCGGATACAAAAGAACTGAGCATTAATATCTTAATATACTCAAAAAATAGAGGATAATATATTTATATTGAAGTAACGATACTTTCAAAGCTACAATTACTGTTTGTTCACTTTCACTTAATAATTGTGGACAACTTATCGATCTTTTAATAGTAATTTTATAGTAAGAAATAAATTTATGTACATCCACAACTTACTTTTTTACACTAACTATGTACAACTTTTTCGAGAGGAATAACTGTAGCTCTTACTCTTAATTCAGTATGATAACGTATTAATATCGATATATTTTTCTTTTTAATGAAAGGAAGGATATATTTATAAGTACTAGAGAAATCTCGCTATTCATTGAGCCTTTCATATTCTAGATTTTTGTTTAGTTCACTTAACAATTTATTTTGCTCCTCTTGCTTTTCAATGATTGTCATTAAGTGCTTTTGAACATTACCCATAAAAGATAAGACAGTAAATATAATAACTAGCCATAGTACATATATTACTATTTCCACAATATTCACTTCTCCTTTCTTAAATCCTGTACGATTTAGTTCGGATTAAGGTAATTTTATGTCTCCAAAGTGAATGCTCTGTATGACCTCAGGAAGAAAATGTTTTTCACAATGAAAAACTCTCTTAGCCAAGCTATGTACAGAATCGTGTTTTAATACATCAACTTTACGTTGTGCTAATATTTTTCCCTTATCATAAACTTCGTCGATGATATGAACAGTCACCCCTGTAACCGTTTCTCTAGCCTCTAATACCACTTTATGAACGTTATTTCCATACATACCCTTTCCACCGTATTTCGGTAATAGAGATGGATGAATATTAATAATTCTTCCTGAAAAAGCTTCTAATGTTTTTGGACCTATTTTTTTTAAATACCCACTTAAAATGACAAGGTCTACACTGTGCTTCACTAAGGTATCCCTAATATGTGAATCTAGCTTTGTTGAGTCGTTAATAGTATTGTTGCTAATGTGATATGACGGAATTCCTTCTCTCCTTCCATATTCCAAAGCTTCTGAGTTACTATTATTACTTATTACAACACCCGCGTTTGCTGATAAGTTCCCCTGTCTAATCGCGTCTACAATTGATTTCATATTACTACCACCGTGAGAAGCTAAAAACCCTACTTGTAATAACTTCTTTTCTACCTTATGCTCTTGATTAATTTGCATAATAGATACACCCCACCTAGAAACTTCACATATTCTCATAACGAATTTACAATGAAGAGATTGACTATATGATTCCACTGTTAGTTTACCAGCAATATCCTAGTTTTAACAGGGTATATTTTACTTTATTGGTATATTTGTAGAATCTAAAATATTGCTTTTCGTATTAAGATTTAAACTGATACACTGTATTTTCTCTTTTTCTAAAACGATGAATAATGTATAAAACCACATGTCCCGGATCAAGTTTGATAACAATAGCAACAAAGTTTACGTAAAGAGCTTATGCTTTTAATATAGCTTCATAAAGTTTCTACAAGTACTTTTTGATAAAAACCAACTACAAAAACATTTGATCCAGACACTTGTTCATTAATAAAAAAAGATATGATTTGTGGTGATTGATTAGCTAAAATAGGATATTCGCCTCATAATAAATTAGCGTATTTATTAATCGCAGTTTTTAGATCATCCTATTGATGTACACCTTTATTAGCTATCAATCAAACAATTCCTTAAAATAAACCTCTCGATTTTCTAAAAATCTTCTCGTAATTTGATAATGGCTCGTTTGTTCATAATCAATTGTACTTATTGGTGAAGTGTCAAAAGAAAGAATTTGTGCCTTTGGGAAACCCAATAATATCGGAGAGTGTGTTGCAATTATAAATTGAGAATATTCTTGAAGTTCATGAATAATACTTAATAATGATAGCTGACGTGCAGGAGACAAAGCTGCTTCAGGTTCATCTAACAAATATATCCCTTTGCGATCAAACCGATTTGTAAATAGAGTAAGAAATGATTCACCATGAGACTGTTCGTGTAATGATTTCCCCCCATATCCCTGATAATGAAAAGCTCTATCCTCTCTTGCTAATTGATCTAAGTAACTTGCAAAATGATAAAAGCTTTCTGCTCTTAAAAAAAATCCATCAGTCATTTTCGGAAGCCAAGAAAGACGAATGTATTTACTTAAATGTGACTGCGATGCATCGACCTCATATATATTATTCCTGCTCCCACCTGCAGTATGAAAATCACATTTATCTGCAATTGCTTCAAGCAAAGTTGATTTTCCTGACCCATTTTCACCGACAAAAAAAGTTACATTGCTCTCAAAACTTATTTGCTCAATTGATCTAAATGCTTGTATGTTAAGGGGATAGTTAGTTTCTTCTCCAATTTTCTCTTGTAAGAAAGTTAATTCTCTTAGATACATGATATTCTCCCTTTAAATTATTATATTTTTATATGTGAGAGTTCATTTTACCATAGTGAGCAATATAGAATGAACACAGACAAGGCTTGAATGTACCTGACCCTTGTAACAACAATGGGAAGTTTAACATGCAAGAGTTTTGGTGGACTACTATTCATTTAACTAATTCTTTTAATGATAAAACTTGGTGCGCAAAGGTAATTTTACATATTTTCACATTGTTGTATCCTATTCAATTATATACCGCCGTTTTTCAATTGATTGTTATTTATAGTTCTAAGAAATAAACGCATACTTACATCTTTACCCTTTCACAGATGACTAGCATCGTAAACTACATCTTTCCTCTCAAATATAGAAACAGAGGCACCAAAGCTTACGAAACAACTCTAATTAATAACACTAAGGAGAGAGGGATGTGAATATATGAACCCCAAACTATCTGACGAACAAATGCTTCATATTATATCAGCTGGATTAAAAAAAACACATATGCCTAAACATATTATTATTGTCGGAGCAGGATTAGCTGGGCTTGTTGCAGCATCATTATTAAAAAATGCTGGACATAAAGTGACCATTTTAGAGGGAAACGATAGAGTTGGAGGTCGGGTACATACTTTACGCTCTCCATTTAGCAGTTCTCAATATTTTAATACTGGTTCCATGCGTATTCCTGAAAACCATCGATTTGTCTTAAGCTATATTAACAAGTTTAAATTGCCTACAAACCTATTTATTAATCAAACCCCGTTGGACAAAATTTATGTAAATGGGACCCATACTACCTTGAGTACGGTTAAGTGTAACCCACATATTTTAAACTATCCGTTGAATGAAGCTGAAAGTGGTAAAACTGCAGTAGAACTGTTACTTTCAGCCCTTCAACCAATTGTCGATTTTATTCAGCAAAATCCACAGAAAAATTGGAAAATAGCAGAGAAAAAATACCGAAAATATTCATTTGGTTTCCTCCTACAATCTTATTTTTCATATGGTGCAATTGATATGATCGATACCATGCTTGATTTAAAAGCATTTTCTGGCGTATCTTTAATCGAAGTATTACGGAAAATGAGTTTCTTTACTGCAAAAATGCGTTATTATGAGATAACTGGTGGAATGGATTATTTACCACGAGCATTTCTGACACAATTAAAAAGCGATATTCTATATAATCAAAAAATGATAAAAATCATTAATAAAAAATCTAACGTAGTTATTGAAACTCTTCAACAGAGAAAATTAAATCTAAGCACTTTTACAGGTCATCTTGCAATCGTGACTGTACCCTTTTCAACTTTACGCTTCGTGAAGGTTGAACCTTATGATTCCTTCTCATACGAAAAGAGAAAAGCCATACGTCAACTTAACTATATGCCTTCAACAAAAATTGCTATTGAGTTTAAAAGTCGATTTTGGGAATATGCAGCTCAATATGGAGGTAGGTCAATTACAGATTTACCGATACGTTTTTCATATTACCCAAGCTATGGTATTGGAACGAAAGGACATGCAGTTGTTTTAGCGAGTTATACATGGGCGGATGAGGCATTACTATGGGATAGCTTAAGTGAAGAAGAACGTATTCAATATGCTTTATTGGATTTAGCAAAAATATATGGGCAACAGGTTTTCCTTGAATTCGTTTCTGGATGTTCTTTTAGCTGGAGCCAAAATCCATATTCTTCAGGAGCTTTTACAGCGTTTGATCCAGGCCAAGAATATTCATTAGCTCCCTTCATCTCTACACCCGAAGGAAAAGTCCACTTTGCTGGTGAACATACGACTCAAACTGTCGGTTGGATGCAAGGAGCAATTGAATCTGGGATTCGGGTCGCACACGAAGTGAATGATTTACCTATATAGTTACAACTATATTTCTAGCAAAAGCAATATTTTCCTCCTTCATTTTATCATTTTGATATATAACATTACAATTCTAAATAAGTTTTCCTTCCATTGACACTGCTCAAAAGAAGAATAGATGACATAAATATTTATTACCGTCTTTGGATTGGACTGTTTTCACATTTGTTGTTGCTTTTGTTAATAAGAGCTATACTCAAATATAACTAATGTTCGTCATGTCTAATCAGCTCAAAAGACTATAAAACCAATAGTATTTACTCAAATGTAAGTACAAAAAGCAGCTACGTAAAGAGCCTTAAATTAAGCATAATAAATCGATAGATGCGATTGAGCATGTTATCATTAATAACCAGAATCCTCTGATGTTAGATTGTCAATCATCTTATAATCATACTTTTGTAGCGGTTTTTCAGCTGGTCCTTCAATGACCTCACCAGTATATGAGAATCTCGAGCCATGACATGGGCAATCCCATGAACGCTCTCCATCGTTCCATTCAACTTCACAACCGATATGTGTACAAGTTGTATCTACAATATGTAGCTTACCTGTATTATCTTTATAAGCTCCCTTTCTATGTCCGTTGACTGTTATGACTGACCCCTCACCTCTAGATAAATCACTAGCATCTTTAGATAAGATTTCAAGTTTACCTTTAATTAAATGACCTGCAACATTCGCATTGTCAACTAAGAAGTTTTTCAAGCTAGGATTTAAATGAAATCTAGATGGGCCAAACATATGCTCATCGACTCTTATTTTCTTCAAGAGTATATCTTTAAATAACAAAGCTGCAACTGTTCCATTTGTCATGCCCCATTTTCTATATCCTGTTGCAATCATAATATTTGGCTGACTTAAAGTTACAGCTCCTATGTATGGAATATTGTCTAATGTATATAAATCTTGTGCAGACCAGCGGTAAGCGATGCTTTCTATGTCGAAAACATCATTCCCAAACTTCTCCAAGGCATTGAAATGTGCTAACGTGCTTTTTCCTTCGCCCGTTTTATGCCCTTCACCACCAATAAGAATCATTTCCTCCCCAGCAATAGTTGTCGAACGAAGCGAACGTATTGGTTGATCGGCACTAATATACATGCCTCCAGGGTATGCCTCTTTAGCTTTTACAGCTATGATATACGACCGTTCAGCATGTAATCTCGTAGAATACAAACCTGCACCTTCGTAAAATGGGAAATGCGAACATGACAAAATATAGTTTCCTGTTATACTAGCCCCTTCTCGAGTAAGAACTGATGGTTTATCCCCTGTCTTAATATTGACAGCTGTAGTGTTTTCAAAAATAAGTCCACCCTTCTCGATTATAACTTGTACTAGATAAGCTAAATATTTCACAGGATGAAATTGTGCTTGGTTCTTCATGACAAGCCCATTTGTAATTGTTATATTAAAAGGTATATTATCAACTAATCCTCCTTCAATGCCAATTTTTTCATATGCTAGCGCCTCTTTCTCAAGTTTACGTCTATATTCTTCAGTTGTAGCGTATATGTATGAATCTTGTTCACAAAAATCACAATCGATTTTGTTTTCTTCTACTGTTTCTTTAATAAAAGCTAAAGCATCTTTATTCGCTTTATAATATAATTTAGCTTTATTAATCCCGATGTCCATACTATGAATAAACTTATCGTATATTAAACTGTGTTGTGCAGTAATTTTCGCTGTTGTATGCCCAGTGGTACCACTAAATAATTTATCTGCTTCTACAATAGCTACTTTAAAGCCTTCATTCACTAATAGGTAAGCTGATGTAATTCCTGTAATACCACCACCTACGATAACAACATCAACTTCTGTATGTTCATCTAATGTTGGAAAATCCTTTATATTATTAGTATTCGTCCATAATGACTTTGAAGACTTAGGAAGTTTTGCGTTTTCATCCTTGTAAATCACTTAGAATCCTCCTACTGATATTTTTAATATTAGGTTTACCTACCATTTGATGACTATTCTTAAATATACAAGAAATTAAACTATTTTTAACCTAATCAAATTTGTTTCGTAATGAATGTTTTAATTTTTTGAATACATTGACGGTAATTGCAATCTGCTGTAAAGTAGACAATCATACTATTCGGGAAGTGGAACAATTTGACTACCTTAACTAAATCAAAAACAATGATGATGTCACCCATTTATTGGGTGTTATTTGCAATTAGCGCTGGACATTTTATTAATGACTCCCTTCAAGCAGTTGTCTATGCCATGTTTCCTATCTTAGAACAAAATTTACATTTTTCTTATACGCAAATCGGTTGGGTTGCCTTCATGTTAAATATGACATCTTCGATCATGCAGCCAGTATTTGGATCGTTCGCAGATAAACGTTCTGTTCCTTTTTTATTACCTTTTGGTACATTCCTAAGTTTACTTGGATTAGTGGGGCTTGCACTTTTTTCGAATTTTTTCTTTATTTTAATAGCTGCACTATTCATTGGTTTAGGATCTGCTATCTTTCATCCAGAAGGGTCTAGAGTAACTTCAATGGCAGCTGGGGGTAAAAGAGGACTTGCACAATCTATTTATCAAGTGGGAGGAAATACTGGCCAAGCAATGGCACCTATATATACCGCATTTATACTTATTCCTTTCGGTCAAAAAGGTGGTCTTATCTTTTCTGTCTTAGCAATAATAGGGATTGGTATTCTCTTTCTTGTTTCATCATGGTATAAAAATCAATTAAACCATATGAATTATCACACAATGAAAAATACTCAAGGTAAACGACAGAAGCATAAATTAAACAGCAAAATTAAAACAGCTATGATTCTATTAGTGTTTTTTGTTTTTGCTCGTTCTTGGTACCATGCCGGTATTTCAAGCTTTTATCAATTCTACCTTATTGAAGACTATGGTTTGTCCATAACTGAGGCACAGTTTTACTTATTCACATTTATGATTGCAGGTGCAATTGGCACTTTATTTGGAGGACCACTAGCTGATCGGTTTGGAAATAAGAATATTATTATGTTTTCAATACTAGGCATCGTTCCGTTTACTATTGCATTACCGTATGTTCCTATACAATTTGTTATGCCTATGTTCTTAATTGTTGGATTTATTATGATGACAAGCTTTAGTGTTTCTGTCGTCTATGCGCAGGAGCTTATGCCAAAAAACATCGGAATGGCTTCTGGTTTAATTGTCGGACTTGCATTTGGAATGGGAGCGATTGGCTCTGTTTTCTTAGGTACGTTTGCTGATATGTTTAATATTAAAGTTGTCATGATATTTTGTAGTTTCCTACCAATAATCGGGATTATCGCTATGTTGTTACCTAATGACAGTAAGGTTCGGGAGATAAATCAATCTATATAGATAGCAAAGGCCTAAGCTAATTTTAATCTTAATAATATTGAATAACTGAAGGAGCTGTTTAATAAGTCAGAAATCAGACTTTAACAGCTCCTTTGAAGTAAACTATATTTCCTGTGCACCAAAATCTAGTGTTTTTCCTGATTCTGTATATGTTTTTATATTACTCAAAATCATCCACCAGTGTTGTTGTGCATTTTCATATGCTGGATGATTCTCTGTCCATTGATCATTAACTAATGTTAGTTTTGTGCATTTTCCAACTTGTTGCAATGAAAAGGATACTCTTGATTCAAGTTCTGAATGATTTAGGTGATATGATGGACCAGGGTGTTCAATAAAGCTTAACAACTTATTTGGTTCACATGCTAAAATTTCACCATATACATGCACTGTTTCTTCTCCATCATTACCCGGTCCCACATACTCAAAAGACTCTCCTTTTGTAAATGTTGATCTAAGTTCACTTCCAAAAAACGTACTTCGAGTCCCTTCAGGTGATACAAGTGTGTTCCATACTTTCACTGGTGGTGCATCAATATAAAACTGGTATGATAACTTCATATGTTCCTCCTTATACTCTTTGTATTAGCATTTACGCAACCGTTTAAGTAATGCTAATATGGATTATAATCGTATATACATAACAAGTATTGTAAAAACACGACATAATAAAGAAATGGGAGCGGTTTAATTGAAAGCAAATTCACCTAAACCAAGTATGGGTGTTCTAAAATTTAATGACAGTGTGAAAGATTATACACTTACACGTTATCCACCTTCTAATGAAACTAGCTTCTTTGTTAAACATTATTGGATTGTTAGTTGGGATTTAAAGGAAAATGAACAATTCTTACAAGATGTTATTCCGAATCCTTGTGTAAATTTAATTGTTGAGCAACATAAAACAGGTATCTTTGCTCCTACAACAAATAAATTCTCTTACCTTGTAAAAGGTAAAGGACGTGTTGTTGGGGTTAAATTCAAACCAGGTGGATTTTATCCTTTTACAACAAGATCAGTGGCTGAGTTAACGAACAAACCTTTGAAAATTCAGGATGTTTTTGATATTGAACAGGAGTTCGTTGAGGAAACTGTTCTTTCATGCAAAGAAGAACTTGAGATGATTAAATTTGTGGAAAACATAATACGAAAAAAACTACCGCAACAAGATAATAATGTGACACTCGTAAATCAAATTATTGATCACATTATCTCAAATCATGAAATTACTAAGGTGGACCATATATGCCATCAATTCAACATTCACAAAAGAAAACTACAACGCCTCTTCCAACAATATGTTGGCGTTAGTCCTAAATGGGTTATTAAACTATACAGATTACAAAATGCGGCTGAGATGATTGAGAAAACTCCAAATCTTAATTGGCTTGAACTAAGTAATGATTTAGGATATTACGACCAATCGCATTTTATTAAAGATTTCAAAGCGATCATTGGCAACACACCTGATGAATTTGCCAAGTTATCATAGTAACATATGTTCATTGTAGATTGGAATATTATTTCTCCCTTTTACAACTTGTAAATTCACCCCAACCTACCTGACTGTTCTATTATTTCTAAATAGTAACAATATTTCCATAGAAACAAAACCAATAGTGAAACTTTTTCTTTGGTGCTTACGTATAAATGTATAAGAAAGGGGCTAATGCTATGAATAATAAAGGCTGTATTAAATGTGGAGGAACAGAGGTAGGATCAAAAGAGATTGCTACTTCTGGGACTGGACTTTCCAAATTATTTGATGTTCAACACAATACGTTTAAAGTCGTTTACTGTAAAAACTGTGGCTATTCTGAGCTATATAACACAAATTCTTCTACTGGAATGAATATCATTGATTTATTTTTCGGAGGTTAAGTAAGAGTCTATAATGGACTCTTTTTTACTGCTTTTATGATGGTTGTTGTTTTCCTATCAAGACATAAACAAGAACTTAACGAGTTGTGGATCTGCCCCCTAAATTTCTCTTGTATTTATGCTATTGTTATGATATATTTTGTAATCTCGCCACAAATAAAATTGGCGAATATTCTCACAAGGAGGTAACTGATCTTGACTAAAAAGAATCAAAGTGCCTTTGATAAAGAGAAGCAGCAACTCAGTACAATAGCTGCAGAGATTGAGCGCCAGCTTCACTTACTCAACTCTATACCTCAATATCATGGCAGTGATATCACAGAACAAGCGTTAGAGTATGCAAGAGAGACTAGCCGACAAAACCTTCAAGCGTCTCTCAACGAACCTTATTTTGGAAGATTAGATTTCCAAGAAGATCTCAAACCAAAACTAGAAGAATATTACATCGGAAAAATAGGTATTTCTGATGAACAAACTGGAGAAGTACTTATTGTTGACTGGAGAGCTCCAGTAGCTAGCATGTTTTATTCGTTTGCTGGTAGTGATGACATCGCTTCTTACATAGCACCGGAAGGGCTAATTGAAGGTATTGTTTATTTAAAGCGTAATATTGCTATAAGAAACAAGGAACTTGGTCGTGTTGTTGATACTTATGTAAAAGGACAATCCAATTTTTCAGGAAGCGATGAATTTTTAGTTTATAAGTTAAGTGAACAAAAAGATAATCGTTTACAAGATATTGTCTCAACAATTCAGGCTGAACAAAATACTATAATACGATCACAAATTAATTTACCTCTTATTATTCAAGGAGTAGCTGGTAGTGGGAAAACAACGGTCGCATTACACAGATTAGCTTATTTACTATATCAATATCAACATAATACTAAAGCTGAAAAAATGATAATCTTTGCTCCTAATAATATGTTTCTCGATTACATCTCAAATGTGCTTCCTGAACTTGGTGTAGGACACATTCAACAAACTACGTTTACTGATTGGGCATTAAATATGTTGAATCAAGATGTACAATTGATAGATGCAACCAAATCTTTTTCAATATGGTTCACTCTCCACGATTTAAGGCCAGCAATTAATGAAAATACACCAGGTAGATTTAAAGGCTCGGTTCGGTTTTTAAATAAAATTCAACACTGCCTACAATTCTATGAAAAAAACGTCATCCCTAATAAAGACTTTACTGGCTTAGAGCATTCATTACTTAATGCTGAAACTATTAAACAATGGTTTTACGAAGAATATATAACATACCCATTAGTGAAAAGAACAGAACGTACGATATCTCGCATAAAACGGTGGATTGAGACTGAGCTTCAACACATTGCTGATAAAAATGTCAGAGCTAAGTTAAAAAGAAAAGCTACTCAAGCATTACGGACATATACAAAGAGTTGGAACATCCAAACACCATTATCATTTTACAAACAAATCTTCAACCAAAAGCATGTAAACTATATGCGGGCAAATATTTTTGAGGATATACCTGATGAGATTTGTAATACTACCACCAAATTACTTAATAAAAAACTAGTTGAAGTTGAAGATCTTGCTCCGATCGTTTATATTCACAACTATTTCAACGGGATCGAGAAAGAAAAACGTTATCACCATGTTGTTCTAGACGAAGCACAAGATTTCTCTCCTTTTCAAGTAGCTGTATTGCAGGAAATGACTAGAAAGAATGCTTTTACAATCTTAGGTGATTTATCACAAGGTATTCACAGTTATCAAGGGCTAAATGACTGGCAAGAAATTTTTCAGCTGTTCGGTGAAGAGAGCAAGCAAGGTTATTTTGAACTAAACAAAAGTTATAGGTCAACTATGGAAATTATTCAGTTCGCTAATAAAATTAAAGCTAACAGTTCTCAACCAGTTAATGATGCTGTTCCAGTATTTCGAAGTGGTGATAAGGTAGAATTGATAAATACAACACCATCAAACCGTGTCCAAGAAATCACAAATATCATTCAAAAATATAAAGAAGACAAAGCAAAATCAATTGCCATTGTCGGGAGAACTGAAGAAGATTGTGATCATCTGTATAAGAAACTTAAAATCTATATAAAAGAAATAACACTCATTACAACAAAACAGAATGAATTTAAGGGTGGCATCTCTATTATCCCTATTTATTTAACAAAGGGCTTGGAATTTGATGCAGTCCTTATCACCGACGTGGACGAAATAAATTACGGCTTAAATGATGTTGATGCCAAACTACTCTATGTGGGCTGTACCCGTGCACTACACAAGCTCAGCATCCAATATACAAAAACTAAATCACCTTTGTTGGGGGACTGACTCCTAACACTTTAAAGTAAAAAAGTTTCATGGGCTACCAAAACCGAATGAAAAAATAAATACTCCGAACCTACCAACCGAGGACAAATTATTTTTTCGATAGTTCATATATACATTATCAGACAAGTGTCAGATTTATAATTATGTTACCTTTATGCATTTTTAAAAAGAGAGTCCTTAGGACTCTCTTTTTTCCAAGCTGCTATAACAGCTACTTATTCAGAAACAATAGATTTAGAAGATTTCATACTCACGAATATATTTAATAAGATGATTAAAGATGTTTTCACAATAATTGTTGCTTTTCGTAATAATAGCTAAACACGTTCTACATTTTTTAGCTCTAAAGACTATAAAAACTAAAATACACATTAGTTTTGAAGAATAGCATTAAAAGTTTAAGAAAAGAGCCTTTATTTAGCGTCGTAAAAGGTACTTTAAGTATGTTAAGTCTAACAAATACACGTTTTTCTTTTCTTCCCTATTAACTCTTTTTTCTCCATTTTCTCAATATATTCTTTAGCAAGTGGAACTTTACATGCTGTGTTCCCCATGTTCACCTTAACCTTACCAATAACTCCTGCTATCCGCTTTGCCTCCGCATGAAGTGGTTCATAATATGCTCCAACTGAGATAACAAATCCATTCATCACATAACGAACTCGATTTCTTTCATCATGTATCGTGTGTTCCACTTTTGCTAAAAGCTTCTTTATTTCATCTTGGTCAATTAGTTCATCAGGTGTAATTGATAAATAGTTTGAAAAAACGCTCCACCCTGCACAAGCAATGTTTTCACTTGTAGAGGCAATCCATTCTCTCGCTAGTTCTAACGAAAATTGAGACTCCGCTGTAACTTGAGCTACTGAATATTCACTTATCATATACCAATTTGCTTGCTTCACCCAGTTCTGTAGTTGTTCCTTAGTCATTTGTTGTGGGCTTACACAAAGCCCTGCCAAATACATAGCATCATTATTCCCTGAATTGTATAGTTCTAATGCTAAATCTTGATCCTTCTTCACCTTTTTTACTAGGTGCTTTTTTAAGTCACCTATTTTCACACCATATAGCGGCTCGCTTGCTCCATGTCTTAGCAACGTATTTTTCGTTTGTTCATTTCCAAGTTCCGATAGCTTTGTCATTACTTCATCATATGTAATCAACTTATAACCCCCTTATGAATTTCAGATAGCTTCATTACAACATACCTTCACCATTCACTTTTATATCGTTAATGTTAACCTAACAAATAAATATCAAAACCAACTATTCCCATATATTTTTTTGATAAATCTCTTTAAATTCCTAGTTGTTGGATATATAATATATGTTGCATAATACAGTATTATCCATTATTGCTCTAATCTAACTTTTAAGGAGTTACTATACTAAATGAATATACCAAATTACCAGACTGAACTATTACAGGAAATAGAGGAATTGAGGATTAAAATGATTACTATGGGCATAAAAAAAGGACTTCATCATGATGATACGATATACATTAGTAAACATTTAGATTTGCTATTAAATAAATATCAAACATTGTCAATTCAAAAATGATGAAAGAAAATCTTCTCAACAATTCTACCCACCTTCGACCTCTTATTATGCCTTCCATTTAGTACTTTAGTATGAGTTCTCCTTCAAAGAAAGATAGCTACCTTAGCTGTTATCAATGATAACATGAAGCATGATACCTACGAATCTCTTTGATTAATATTTATTATCTTCCCTTCATCTTGTAACAATTTCTTTTCTATGTTAATTAACTTGTCTTCAACTGAAGAAATTCTGTTATTCATCCTTATCAAAACTGGTGTATACAATAAAACAGTTACTAGAGCTGTTAGAAATATTTCCATAGCTAACTCCCTCCATCATCATTCTTTGTTTTAGGCTCTTGAAGTAAACGTTGTTGCTATAGCTTCTAAACTATAATATAAAGATGTCGTTTTTCTCATCAGTTATCGTCTTATAGTAAGATGACTCGAAATCTAGTTGTATACGTGATTATTTATTCTTACAAAAAACAATAATCTATGCAAAAATAGCTTTGTTTTATGTATAGCTATTGCTTATATATTCTCTAAGATAAGAACAAAATTCCTTCCTAGAAAACATTATTTAATATAAAAAATTAATTTCCCCTCATATAAATAGCTAGTAGGAATATGCATCAACCGCTTTTATTCATTTCAATCCTTAATTGTAATTTGCTTAGTAAATATGATAGCAGAAAGTGTGGCACCAATAGCTTGTATCCAAGTTCCAATTTTAGCTATTTGTAAACCAACTTCATCCATGCTAACTAATAAGTATATGCCACCTATCGCTCCTAGCCCAGCCCCTAAAGATTGCAATATATTCCCTACAACTGCAAAATCTTGCAGAGGAGCTTTAATCATGGTAGATCCAACTGCCGCAAAAGCAGCTCCAAGGGATTGAAATGAACCACCTAAGATACCAAGTTGAGTTCCATCATCATCTTCAATAGTAGTGGCTACAGCACTTGCTGTATTTCCGGATGCCTGTATCCAACTCCCAAAAATAATTAAAGAATCCGCCTCAGTCCCATCACCCTGAATATTCATTGTTCTCCCGATCGGCTTAAATGTGTTCCCAACTGCTTGAAGACTATTTCCAACTCTAATGAACTGATTAGATAATTCTTTATCATTTAAAATAGGTTCAGTTCTGCCAATTGCCGCAATTATGTTTCCGATAGACTGAAGCCATGAACCAATTAATTGCAAGTCAGTTCCTGTCCTTATCACCTCCAAATCCCACCAATCCTGCTTTCACTTATTTAATGTATTGTATTCAATTGGGGGGATATAATTTTGTGAAAAAGCCTAAATTATTTACAATTTATAAATATAGTTCTTTATCGCTAATGAAGAACTCCTATTCCTACACTCTTAGTATGTCTTTCAGATTCACCAAACAATCTTATACCCTAATATACATTAACTTCATTAATTACGAATACAAACTAAGTTGTTGATTTTTGAAAAAAAGGATGGGATATCATTCCACTTCGTGCTTTTCATTAATCTTATAAAAGCGAAGAATTAGCTAATTATCACTAACAAGAAATCCCTTGAAAACTAAAGGGCAAAAACAATCAAAAGAAGTTGATTTCTAAAGTAAGTAAGCTTATTGCTGAACATAATCAACACTATAATTACTAAACAAACAAGAAATGAGAAATTGATTTCTGTAACATATGATCAAGCTACTTTAATTCCGTGTGTAAAAAATGAAGATTTTTTACACGCATACGTCAAGTCCATTTCATTTTATCGGACTTTATTTGCACTATATACCTCTAGCTCACATGTCATTTTCTACATAAAATTTTTCAACTTCTAGATCTATCGCTTTAACTACTTCTGGGTTAGCGTACATATATAAAGTAACACCTTTTGAGTCATCTTCGTTTTCAACTTCTGCTTCAACACTTATCCTAGTTTTTTCCTCGTTAAAAATAACATTAAATGTACCAATTTTTTTATCCTCATGTCTTTTTTTCATCATATGTATTTCTTTGTTGATAAAATTAATATCATCTTCTGTAAAACCTTTATCAAAGATTGACGAAGATTATTGCATAAAAAAAGGTTGTATATCTTCAGGGTCACAATTAAAATCAGATAATAATGGCTCATTGTCATTGGTTAATACTCTCTTTTTATTTAACAGAACAATCATGCTCACTAAAATGATTACCCCAAGACCAAGTATTATAGATTTCATACCCTCAATCCCCCTTTTACAGTTGAACATAATACAATGAATTTTATTATTACCATATATCTTCAACAAATTCCCTTTTTTAAATTAGTAGTCAATCAACTTAATACTAAAATCCACTAAACTCACCAATAAATATTTTCAAATGCTAATTTATAACAAACACAATCATCTATACCTCGTTAATACTCTCCAAAAAATAAAAAAACCCAAATAGGCTGATTAAGGTGTTGTCATTTCTTATAAATAAGGAAATATTTTCTTGTAGTAAAAGACTACATCTATTGGTTACTATAGCTGAAGTGAGGAGTCGTATTTCTTTTTGATAAGGTTGTTTACTCATGGATTGTTGCTTTTCGTTCTTACATATAAGCACGCATATATCTAAAGTTCGTGACATCTTTTCTATCCTGTTCATTTTTACGAAAATAGTAAAAACGTTTACAAAAAGAACCCTTTAGAAACCTATAAATGATTGAAATGCTAAGAAAAACATAATAAAAGAATAATAGATCGAACTATTATTTTTGGTCAGATAATTTTTCACCTACAAGTATTTCAAATAGTTCTGCTGAATTATTCTTATTTAATTGAACGTATTCATTTGCGACCTCTATTACAAGTTCAATATTTTCTTTATTTGGACTAATCCAAAGTTCGTATAACACCGTTTTAGCTTCTATTTCGGGTTTTTTAAATTGAACAACAAATCTGTAATCAGCGGGGTGTGCCATATTTACTATTGCTTTTTTCCAATTAATATCCGTTAATATCTCTTTTACCTTCTGAACTTCTTCTTTAGTAGTAATTATTTTGTAGTCATCGTATTTATTTTTATCATTTCGTTTTTCAAGTTGTATAAATTGTTCTTCATTTTCTATTAAGTTGGAACAACCTGCTAGAAAAATTGAAATTACTCCAATAAAAGCAATCAAATATTTTATTATGTTCAAGATAATCTCCCCCTTTATATATTAGACGTTTGTTATTTAGCAAAGTCTCAAAATCTTCTTTTTTTATTTAATACCAAATTTCTTGAAACTATTCAGCTATAAATTCTCTGTTTATTCTTAAATCCGTCACATTAAAATTGCAGAATGAAGAGAATGAGGTTGTAAAAGTAAATATAATTGTACTTTCTTTAGGATTACTTTTCTTACACAATAACCAGACTCATATAAATAGCTGTTTCTTACTACATATGACTAATTAGAATGTGATACATTTTAGGATGTATTTTCTCGTTAACTATTACTTTGTTTCATCCTTTAGTATTTATTTTAAATAGACTACTTTTTTTGATTAATAAGACAACAACCGTAGCGCTAAGACAAACGTAACGAATATATCGTCTAAAAAGATGAACGACTGATAATTAGGAAGGTAGTTTACTTAACTTGCTTGATATCACGAACTAAACGCTATATGGGAAGTGAAAATCTTAGAAGTGTGAAATCTAGTTGAGGACTAACATATACAATAAAAAAAGGACTAGTGGTAGCCCAGTCCAAATTGTTGTAATAACTATATATCTTAATAAAAAACATATCATAAGATGACAAATGTTAACAATATAGAATTAATGGATAGATAACCATTATTTTCGTAATACTAATTTTCTTGAATATCGTGTTATAGATATAATTACCAAACTGAGCTTATAAATAGAATTAAGTTCGGGTTATCTCATCTAACATCTGATCTAATGGACACTATACTGATTAGCTTCGTACAAAAAAGGATTAGCTATTATTGTGGACTTTACCATCATCAAATGACTACAAATACCACTTCCCTATAATAATTACTTCAATTGCTACTCCCAGAAATCAATATGTGTCTTTAGCCTGTTTAAATTCTTTTTATAACAAGGGTGTTGTAAAATGTATTTGTGTTTCTTGAAATAAAAATAAAGGACCAAATCCAATCGTATTTGTGAGATTTTTTCACATATCTTATTGTGTGGTTACAAGCCATTCTCGCCTTCTACAATATGGTCAAAAGATCTCCGTACCCGAGGTTATTCGGTTTTTAAACACTTCTTAGTCAAATCTACAAACGCCTGTACAACTGGTGAAGCGTGTTCAAACGAGTTTGCAACTAAACCAATAGAGCGATAGTAATTTTCTTCTAATCTTACTGAAGTTATTTCTCCAATACAAACAGCTAAAACCATTTTTGGAACGATACTTATTCCTAGGTTCTGTTCAACCATTGCACTTATTGTAGGATTATCTTCAATTTCACAATATATATAAGGCTTTACATCGTTTTCTTTAAAAACTCTTTTTATCAGGGCATCACACCCACCCTTTGGCATGATAAAAGGATTAGTACCTATATCATGTATACTAATGTTCTTCTTTTTTGCAAATGTATGATCAGTTGGTACAATGACATAGAGGTGGTCATCAACAAGGTTAATAAAGTCTAAATTATCTATTTCTGTTGCTGGTAAAAAACCGATATCCACCTCTCCTTGGAGAATCATTTTTCTAATTTCCTCATACCCACCCTCATAAAACTCTACTCGGATTGCTGGATACAGCTTGTGAAATTTTTTAATAATAAGCGGTAATAATTGAACAGATACGCTACTAAAAGTACCTATACGTATGGTTCCTATTTCAAGGCCATTCATTCTCCCTGCCTGTTGCTTCATTTGCTCAGTTTTTGTTAATATCTGTCTGATGTAATCAATGATTACCTCCCCCTCTTTCGTTAAAGTAATCCCTGACCGATTTCTATATAAAAGGGTTAAGTTAAGTTCTGATTCTAAACCTTTTATGGCGTGGCTAACAGCACCTTGTGTGAGACCTAATTTTTCACCTGCCTTCGTAAAACTCTTTGTATCAACAATTGTCTGAAACACTTCATATTGAAGTAATGTCATCAACAAACTCCTTTCCATTAATATAATTAATATATATTATTATAAACATTCGTTTGATTAATCCTAATCGTTGTAATAAGATTACAGCAAAGGGGGGCAATAAACAATGCAAACTTTAAATTACTCGTTAATAGACGTATTTTCAAATCAAGCATTTGGAGGAAATCAATTAGCTGTTTTTAAAGAAGATGGTATGCTATCAACTGGGACGATGCAAAAAATCGCCAGGGAATTAAATCTTTCTGAAACGGTCTTTATGAGGCCTTCAAAAAGTTCAGCAGCAGATAAAGAATTGCGTATTTTCACACCTCAAATTGAATTACCTATCGCAGGACATCCGACAATTGGGGCTGGTTACGTTTTAGGAATGGACCGAATTACTACTATGAAAAGCGGATTTAATCAATTTGTATTCGAAACGGGTGTAGGCAATATTAATGTAACTGTAAAAAAAGAAAATGATATTATTTCTTTCGTAGAAATGAATCAAAAAACACCAATTTTTGGACCTGTTTTTCATAATGTTAAACGCGTTGCTGAACTTTTAGCAATCTCTACAGAAGATATTGATTCAAACCTTCCTATACAATCAATATCAACGGGTGTACCTTTCTTGTTAATTCCAATCCGTACCTTGTCTGCAATGGAAAGAATAAGCCTTCAAACAGACGTTTGGAACAAGTTTTTTAGTGAAGATAATAATTTTAAACATATTTATGCTTTTACAACTGAGACTATTTATGAAAGTTCAGATGTCCATAGCCGCATGTTTGCCCCAGCAATGGGTATTGCAGAAGACCCTGCAACTGGTATTGCAACTGGAGCATTAGGTGCATATCTCGTTGAATATTCAGTAATTCCAAAATCTGAACAAACGTATAGAATTAGAAATGAACAAGGAATTGAAATGAAAAGACCGAGCTTTATTGACATATCAATTACTAAAAAAGGAAATGTATATGAAAACGTCTCAATTGGAGGTAGTTCAGTAATGATGGGCTCTGGTCAACTTATCCTTGAAGTGTAACATACGGTAACACAATACCTATGAATATTATACAAATGTTATAAATACACATAACCTAGAAGATTTCAGAAAGTCCATGTAAAATCCTACAAGACTATGGTTACTATTGTACTAAACCAAACTTAGTTAAATGAGGATTTATCTGAAGTATAATGCAAAGAATTCCAATGCTGACATGGAAAACAACAGCTTATAGTAAGTTGGTTTCAGTATAGTATTCAAAATATTATAAATAGGAGGAGAATTATGATTTCTACAACTACACAATTAGAAAATTATTTATTATCAGTTCCACAGAATATTAAATCCCTTTCAAACATGGAGTTTAAACCTATACAAACAAAGTGGTCTAAAAAAGAAATATTAGGGCATTTATGTGATTCAGCTAATATAAACCACCAACGATTTGTTGATATTTTAACTACGACGACAGGTTCAGTTTCTATCAATAACTATAACCAAGATTTATTGGTTAAGGTTCATGATTATCAGCATTCATTTAAAACAGGTGACCTCATAATAGTATGGGTTGGCTTAAATACCCAAATTGTCAACCTCCTGAAACATGTTCCGAAACAACAGTGGGAATTACCATGCATATTAGAAAATAAACAACGTGTAACTTTAGAATGGTTAGTTAATGACTATATAAACCATTTGAATCATCACTTAGAACAGATATTTTCATAGTTTGCTCATGTTAAATATACAAAGACATTTGCTCACCAAGTCAATTGCTTCTCCAAAAAGATAAGAGTCGCCTTAAACGAAAGTAATAAGGAAAATAAAATAACACATGTAATTATAAATGGAGGAAACAATTATCTTTTAATACGACTAAATACAAAACCTGTAACCTACTATTTGTAGTTAGAAAGGTTGTGAAAGATTGGAAACATCTAAATATCAATCAACATCGATATATTTTTTACTTTTGTTAGTTCCTCTATTTTGGGGAGGGGCTTTCGGCGCATCTAAACATGTCGTTACTGAAATACCTCCAATGACTGCCGGCACGTTACGTTTTGGTTCAGCAGCAATCATCTTATTATTACTTGTCATCTACCGATCAGAATGGAGTACAGAAAAGCTCAAAAGACATTGGTTCGGATTAACATGTATGGCCCTCACAGGTATCTTTTTATATAATGGCCTTTTCTTTTTAGTAGGCTTGAAATATACATCGGAAGTAAACGGCGCATTAATTATGGCTACAACACCTGCTTTTTTAACAATGGGTGCAGTATTATTTTTAAATGAAAAGTTTAATAGACGTTTAGGCTTAGGCTTATTTCTATCATTATCAGGCGTTCTCATCGTCATCTTTAAGGGCATTGATACGATTAGTTCTCTCTCTTTTAATAAAGGAGATTTATTGTTTGTTGGGGGCTTAATTTGCTGGGTTATTCACGGATTAATCGGCAAAGTTGTTATGAGAGACGTTTCATCAACTTTCACAACCTGTATTACGATGTTAATAGGAACTATTTTACTGGCGGTTTTTTCTATTATTGAAGGTGGTTGGATTTACGTTACAACTATGTCAGCTCAATCATGGATTGAAATAAGCTATATGAGTATCTTTGCTTCGGTCGTTGCCTTTTTATTGTGGAATGAAGGAATAAGACGGATTGGAACTAGTAAATCTAGTATTTATATGAATCTCGTACCTATAAATGCTGCTTGGATTAGTGTAGTTTTGTATGGTTCTACACTTACGGTACACCAAGTTATCGGTATGTTTATCGTAATTTTAGGTGTTTATATTGCTACTTCTAATGAAAGACATATTATCAAAAACTCATAGTATAACAAATATAAAACAACACTGTGTTAATAATTTCATCAGTAGAATTGAGATTATACTAGATCATGCTTTGGTTTTAGTAAAACTCTTTCTGCAGTGAGTTATATGGCCCCCACGCTTGCTTGTGGGGGCTTAAATATCTACTTTTTAAATTCAAGCAATAATAGTTTTGGATAGGAATGTGAAAAAGCATGATAACTTCTTACATTTTTTGTTATGATGAACGTTATAAGAGGTATACTTTAGGAGGATAATACGTTGATTATTAACAAAATGTTATTAAATGAAACATATCATATAAGTAAATGGAAATATGATGAACCATATACGCTATACAATTTCGATGATAGTCCTGAAGATATACAAGAACTAATGGATGGATCATATTTTACAGTTCAATTGAACAACGAATTAATTGGGTTTTTATGTTTCGGATACAATGCCCAAGTGCCAGGTGGAAGAGCTGTTGGGTTATATAAAGATACTGGAGAAAAATCTATAGATTTTGGATTAGGTATGAAACCAGAGCTATGTGGGCAGGGCAACGGCTTATCATTTGTGCAAGCAGGGCTAGATTTTGCAATAATACGATTTAAACCTAAATTCGTACGATTAAGTGTTGCTACTTTTAATAGAAGAGCCATCTCGGTTTATAGTAGAATTGGTTTCAGCAAAGAGCAGACATTTCTTAATGATGAAACTGAATTTCTAATTATGAAATATGTGGTCTAAGAAACCGATTGTTTTAGTGTAGTCTTCATAAAACTCCTTGTAACTATATCAGAACAGCAAAATGGTGGTTTTATTAGATTTCATTGCTTCCGATAAAAAAGATCCTACAAACGTTAATTTCATCTGGTCGATGTAACAATACAATCCAAACAACCTATTATAAAGAACAGGTTTTTAATATTGTCAATACTTGGTAGATGAAAGATGATTCTTATTACACTTGTTTACATTTACATATTTATCCCTTTTCTTAAATATAAAATAATTTATAGGGGGATTGGTGTGCACAAGTCGATTAGTTTTGCTATTTTCTTATTCATTATTGTGTTTACAATTAGTTTGTATGTAGGCATTAGTTGTCTCGTTATCTATTTACTTAGTTTAATTTCTTCATTGGCAATTGAAATTATTAATTGGCATTCAATTATTTTATTTTCTTTATTAAATTTCTTCTGGTTACTACCCTTTGATATTATTAGCAGCCTGTTTAAAGTATCAACTCCAAGTAAAAAAATTAATGACTTTGTAAAATTGTTGGGATTGTTAGTAAATGCAGCAGTTTTTTCACTATTTGTTATTTGGCTCAACGAGACCTTTACTGGCGTTTCATTTTCAATGATAGGGCTTGCTTGCTATATCCTTGCAATGACTATTATTGTTCACCTAACTATGATTGGTGGCACATTAATTGAAGAACAAGATAAAAGAGCCTGACTTCCGTCGTTTTAGCGTTACATTTCCCGGGAGCCAGACCCCACATTTTATTCTTCTGTTTCGATAACTATTCCTTCTATGTGTTTACGGTTTAGGAGGTTATTTTTCTTACGATAGTCTTTGGACTTAAAAATAATATCAAAATCATAGTCTTCGGGATATAGTTCATCTCGTGTTATATACAACTGCATACGTTTATGATTAATTTTTCTTTTTTCGTCCTTCACTTGAACTATATAATTTCCATATTGGTCAGGTCCTTTGTATACTATACCAAGCTCTCCTGTTGACCCGATTTTCACATTATCTCCCATCTCAAAAAGCGTAACTTTTTCCTTTACTTGTTGCGTGTTTTCCTGCTTATCTCTTCTTACATATTTATTTGATGCAATTTGCTTATCAATCTCTCGTTTTTTTTGCAGTGAAGGTTGTTGAGCCTCGTAGGATTTATGTTCTTTATAAGTTATAGAATGAGCTTTTTCAATAATTTTTGGGTGTATCCCTAACTTTAAAGCAATGCTAAATGCTTGGCTGTCACCACCCTCACCTATGATCAAACGGTAAGTTGGACGAAGTGTTTCGATATCAAATTCCATTGATCCATTACGGAAGCCTTCTCTCTCTGTAGCAAATTCTTTCATTTCACTAAAATGCGTAGTTGCAAAAATAGTAGCTCCTTTTTCGTATAATTCATCTAAGATAGAAATTGATAATCCCATACCTTCACCAGGATCTGTACCAGACCCAAGTTCATCAATTAAGACTAAGCTTCGATCATTGGCATTTGCTAGGATGTCAATAACATTTGTTATTCGAGAACTGAACGTACTTAAATTTTGTTCGATACTTTGACCATCGCCAATATCAACGAACATTTGTTGGTATATCGCAAGATGACTACCTTCATCAACTGGAATGAACAAACCACATTGAACCATTAATGTAAGCAAGCCGATTGTTTTTATCGATACTGTTTTTCCACCAGTATTTGGCCCTGTTATAACAAGAGCGTGGTAACCATTTCCTAGCTGAACTGATAAAGGAACAGCTTCTTTTCCAAGCATTGGATGTCTAGCGTTTCTTAAATCGATAAAATGTGATTCATTTAGTTGAACTTTGATACCTCCAATTGCTTCGCTATATTTTCCCTTTGCAAATAAAACATCGTAATGAATCATTGTTTCTAGAGCCAAGCCTATTTCTTGTTGATGTGCTTCAACTAGCCCTGTTAAATAACTTAATATAGCCTCTATTTCAATATCTTCTTCAAACTTCAGACTGTCGATACGTTCTTGAATATTAGCTACTTCAGCTGGTTCTAAATAAATTGTCGAACCCGAAGCAGAAGCATCTACTACGTTCCCTTCAACTTTCCTTTTGTATTCTTTTTTAATTGGAATAACATACCGTCCATCACGTTGACTGACAATTGGCTCTTGAAGATAAGATTGATATTTTTTTGATTGTAAAATGTGTTGAACCTTATCTTTCAATCGTACTTCTTCAATCAATAATTGCTTCCTAATTTTCTGCAACTCCTTTGTTGCGTAATCATCAACTCGCCCATGCTTTATACACCGAATGATTTCTTCAGCTAATTGAGGCAAATCCTCTATTGCATACACATATGTGGTGACTCGCGGTGCAATAAATTCCTTATCCTTCATAAAACGTTTAAGCTTCGTACTGCTGTCTAAAAATGAATATATTTTCGTTAACTGCTCAGTTTTTAAAACAACACCCTTATTCATCTGCTCCATAACCTTTGTAATACCATTTAGTCCATGAATTGGCACTGATGCACTTTTCCGCAAAATATAGACAGCTTCTTCTACTTCATGTAACCAAGCTTCAACTTGCTTCAAAGATATCGAAGGTGATAGTTCCAATAAATGTTTCTTGCCTTCCTCTGTTAATGCATATTGTGCTAACTCATTTTTAATGAAATCAAACTGTAAAGCTTGAAATGTTTTTTCGTTCAATGTTTTCTCCTCCAAATTAATTTATTTATTGTTATCCCTATAGCAATTTCCTCGATTTTAGATTCACGGTATAAAAGCCACTTCATCTTCATAAATTCACCCTTTCCTTACACAAAAAGACCACAACGAACAATGTTCATTGTGGTCTAACTTCATACGAGTCCTATAATCCAATTCGTCTTTTATCTTACATTAAAGTTATAATAGTTTCCTAAAAGTACACGTTCCATATAGATAAATGAACAATAATAATAAATATTCATCTCATCAACATGTCACCTTATATGTTTAGACAGTAATTTACAAAGAAACCTAACTTTAATATACATAAAAAGCTGTGCCAAAAGACACAGCTAAACGAATAAACGGATACTGTATGCTATGACCATTGTTCTTAACATTTCATCCAAAAAGCATACTTAAATAAGCTATCTGAAAATGCATATTCAGCATAGACTTTTTGAATAACCGTATGAAATTACGGATTAGTTAAGAACGACCCCTAACATAAACAGAACTCCTTTGTTAATTGTAATTTTATCAAATAAATAATACATGTTGGTAAAAAATATGTCAAGGGTGTTTTTAGCATAGGACTGATTTTATTAACTATTAAATTCTTTACTTAAGCTGTTTTCATGTTGATTGTCGCTTTGTGTACTATGAGAAACACCGTATACAACTATCATTGGTTCTCTTCTTTATATCCATGAGAATGACTTTTATCTCCTATTGTTAAGGTAATTTCATAAACACAAAGTTTACGAAAAGAGCTACGCTTAAAGAAAGTCATATAACTTTTACCCTATTTTTTCTTTTAAAAGTATTTTCCCTACCTTCCAATAAATCCATAATCAATCGATCTCAAACCAACTGCAATGATTACTAACAAGAACATAATAAACACATTGAACATGCTTTTATATAACGATGGCATTAATGTGTAAAAGTCAGAGTCTTATGAATGTTTGTAAGTCAGTCTATAGACGGACTAGGATGGAACATGTTTACTGAGTGCATCATTTACTATAAATTCTTTATGTACTTGTTTTTAAAGAAATAATGATTAAATCGATTTGCCAGTTTTGTGCGCAGTTTTATTACTAGCAACAAGCGATTATCAAGTTCCTCGAAATCAATAAATCAGCCTGTCGTATTAGTCAAATATAAAAAAGTCAAAAAATTTAATCAAACCGATAAGTTTCAACCTAAAAAGAAAAAGAGTGATTCTCTCCTCAATAAAGAAGACAACCACCCTTACTAATAGTTAAGGTCATGACCATGATATTATACTCTAATGACTATGTTCAATTATATACTTGCTAGGCGAAATGCACGATAAAAACGGGCTCATCTCACCAATAAAGAAAATGTGCAATTTGTGCATTGCGCGTGTACATGCAGTATAAAACAGTTTACGTTCATTTTCATCTAAATAAATAGAACTAGAACCATTAAAAATAATTACAGCGTCAAATTCAACACCTTTTGCAAGGTAGGATGGAATAACAAGTACCCCACTTTCAAATGAATTAGTAGTTTTATTAATAAGTCGGAGAGTTATATCATTTTTCAAACGATCGTATGCCTTCCTACTTTCATCAGCTGTTTTACAAATAACCGCTATTGTTTTATGACCTTCAAGTTGAAGCTTGTGAATACGTTGTTTCACTTTATCAACATGGATCTTGTCATTGTCTACCTTTGTCATGAAAGGTTTATCACCCTCTCTGTTAAATGCATCAATCGCTACATTTCCAACAAGGATCTCTTTTGTGAATTCTATAATTGGCCTAGTTGAACGATAACTACGTGTCAAGTCTATACATTCAGTTTGATTTTCTCCGATCATCTTCGTCAATGATGCAAACCCATCTTGAGAAGCTTGATAGTGAATTGTTTGATTCTTGTCACCAAGAATGGTCATCTTACTATTTGGAAATAAATAATTAATATAAGCAAATTGAAAAGGAGAATAATCTTGAGCCTCATCAATAAAAATGTGTTTAACAGCCGTATTTTTTTTGAAGCCCTCAAGTTGTTCCTTTAAATATAAATATGGTATTGTGTCTTCAAAAGCTAATTCGAATTTTTCTATACGGGCTACTGTTTGATCACACATTTCTCCCCACTGATAATGGATATTTTCTTCAGCTTTTGGCATATTCATAAATTGTTTAGTTGTAAATAGCTGCATATAAATTTTACGGACATCAACAAAACGCAAATGTTCTACTATAGCCAGCAAAGGTTTAAAGTGTTTTCTAACAACTATTGCTGCAAGTAGCTTTTGCTCGCGTCGGTAATCGTCAAATGTGTTATTATACTTGTTGTTATCTCGTTGAAGTTTTCGGTATACCCGGGCATACACATCACGGTCTAATAATTCTATTTCATCTTCGACCCATGACTTCTTACGTTCTGCTTTTTCAATTTTTTTCAGCTCTTTAAGCAACCATTCCACCATTAGCGTTAAACGGTTAGGAATTCGCATAGATGTATTAAACGAATAAAATTGTTCATTTATTTGATCTGCGGAAATAACAACCTTATTTCTAAATGATATATCTTTAAAAATCATGTCTCGTTTTTTCAGTTGATTGATATAATGATCTATTAGTAACATAAAATCCATACTGGCTTTATATCGTATATTGTTCATCCTAACCGAATATCTGGAATCTTTGTTAGCTGTCAATGTATATTCAAGCTGTTCATACTGATCCTCTAAGTCAAATTCTTCACCAAGTTGATGGTCTATATATTCTTGAAGAGTTGTTTGCTGCATATTGTCCTCACCAAGCTCTGGGAGTACAGTTGAAACATAACTGTTGAACATTGAATTAGGAGAGAACAGTAATATTTGCTCTGCTTGTAATGTTTCTCGATATCGATATAACAAAAAAGCTACACGTTGTAGAGCAGCTGATGTCTTTCCACTTCCTGCCGCACCTTGAACAATTAGTAAGCGACTGCTTTCATTACGAATGATTAAGTTCTGTTCTTTCTGGATCGTTGCGACAATACTTTTCATCTGAGAGCTAGATTGATTTCCAAGCACTTCTTGCAATAGTTTATCACCAATCGTAACACCTGTGTCGAACATACTAACGATTTGACTTTCATGCACAATAAACTGACGCTTTAGGTTCATCTCTCCTGAGATTACACCTTCAGGCGTTAAAAATTGAGCTCTCCCTAATGAATAGTCATAATATAAACTCGAAATTGGTGCCCTCCAATCATAAACGAGAAATTGTTCTGACTCTTCATCATAATAAGATCGAATACCGATATAAATGTTTTCCTTTTCACATTCTCCATCTTCAACAAAATCAACCCTTCCGAAATAAGGTGAATCTTTTAATTTATTTAAGGTTGTTATTTGTTGAAAGGCCTGTTTGTGATTCCGTTCCCTTTCAGAAAGCATCTCCGCCTGCTGTTTAACACTAATAGCTGTTTCAGTTGCTTCGTTCGTATTATCTAAATTAACTGTTACATCATCCCAAAAATGCTTACGGATATTAATAATCTCAGCTTTAACATCACCTATATCTTTATTAAGAGATCCAAGTTCTGTCGAAATTTTTTCGACTACAAAATCAACACGATGCTGTTCTCCATGCCATTCCTTGCTAACTTTATTCATATAAGCACCTCTCAAATTAGATATTTTTGACTAAAAGCTTGACAGAAATCTAAATAAATGTTAATATTAAATTGGATAATTATGATTATATATGTTTTTTTATTCTGATCAAATCTTATTCTAACACAACCTTATTTTCGAATCAATATATATATACATACAAAAAGGGGCATTTCTAAGTCAAAATTCGACTTAGAAATGCCCTTTAGTTTGTTATAGTTAGGATTTTGATTTAATTTAAGTCTTAAACTTCATTGCTTTTGTTACTAAAAATACACAGCATAATGTATACTATGCTAGATGTAAACGTGGATTTTATCTTAAAAGGCAAGCAACAATCAATTGTAAAAATAGCCTTAAGTAACAGAGATAAACATTATGTCTGTTAGCCTAGCCCGTAGAGGATGTTTGCGCTTGAATCTGTTTTCCGCTACGTTTTTCATTAAATTTTTGTTTTAATTGTTCTTTTTCTTCCTTTGTCATTTTCTTATAATCTTTTATAAACTTCTCATATTGAGGTATAATATCCTCTTTTAAACCATATGCTTTGATTTCACCTGCTTCTAACCAAAGAACCTTTTCACAGAAGTCTTTTATTTGACCCATAGAATGGCTTATAAAAAAGATCGTCTTGCCTTTTTCTTTAAAGCTATTCATTTTTTCTAAACATTTATCAGCAAATGTTTTATCACCTACTGATAGCGCCTCATCAATTACTAATATATCAGGGTCTATTGACACTGATATTGCAAATCCTAATCGAGACTTCATACCACTTGAATATTTTTTAACGGGTTGATCAATAAATTCCCCGAGTTCAGCAAATTCAATAATTTCAGGAGTTAGTAATTTTATCTCTTGTTTCGAGAAGCCTAACATTAAACATTTCAGCTCAATGTTATCTCTCCCAGTTAATTCATTGTTTAAGCCAGATGCAATTGCAATAAGTGATGCTTCACCGTTTATTTCAATACCTCCTGAAGAGGGTGGTATGACTCCTGAAATCAAGTTTGATAATGTCGATTTTCCTGAACCATTAATACCTACAATACCTATAGTATCTCCCTTTTCAGCTATAAAGTTAATATCCTGTAACGCATAAAAATCCTTCCCATAGCCTTTCGGGAGGACGATATCTAACAGTTTATCTGAAGTTTTTTTATACATTTTATACTTTTTTGCTACATTGTTAAAAATAACAGTGCTGTTCATATTTGCTCCTTCTATTAACCATAAAAATGAATATAGGCGCTTTTACTATTCACAATTTTTATATTCATATTAACATAAATTTTTAAGAATAGATATTTTTAACACCATACTCACCATTATGATTAATATTAGCGGGTTTCGTGCTGCAATCTGATAATAAAATAAAATGACCATACACCAGACTTAATGATTTTTCTGCATATTTATAGTAAATGCGAACACCCTAAAGATGCTAATTCTTCTTCATATTTATCTTTAGGTAAGCCCTTAAAATAATGACTAAGAGGGTTAGATAAATTGTCACTTATTTCTAAAATTTCTAATTCTTCGTAGTATAAAAATGCATCTAGTTTACCTTGAGCTCTCACCCATACACCAGTCTGATCTTTTTTAATTACATCATATTCTTTGCCAATCATTTCGTAAGGTGTAGCGATACCATTTTCATCAGTTATCGAATTTATAACTTTTATCCTCATTTAAAGTCCCCCTTATTCAACTTACGTCTTTACGAACAAATCAATAACCGTCTTACCAAGCTATCAAGCTGTAGGGAAAAAGTATCATGAACGTTAGTTGTTTTTTACATATTATTTCTTCTTATGAAAACAATAATTAGGATAAGCAAAAGCAATATAAATCTTCGTGGTGAATGCTAAGCTGCCCCTGAATGAAGTAATAATGAACAATTGGCATATACTAAGTTTTCCACACACACAATATAAATATAAGTTAGATCAGAGAACTATTTACTTTATTATACGGAAATGATTTGTGAAAAATACAGTAAGCTGTTAAAGATTTAAATAATTTTTTGTAAATACATAAACAGTTCATATATAAAGAATGCCATTGCAAGGTTTTTGTTGTTAGATATATGATACCTAAACAAACTCTCTTACAATGGCATAAATCAGTTATTTATGTTTCGTACATATTCTTTTAAGACAGTAAACTTCCTATGTTATCCCTCTTCAATAACTTCTTTCTCAAGCTCTAAAATCAACTGATCCACGACTCTTGCGCTAGACATACCATCTACATCATCAAAGAAATAGTCTACAAATGGTTTTATTTTATGCATTTCGAAATTTTCATTTATAATTGTCTCAATTAATTCTTTCGTAGAACGCACGAGCGGACCAGGAATAAATGATTGGTACTCAAAGTAAAAATCTCTTTTCTGTACATATTCTTCAACATCATAAGAAAAGAAAATCATAGGTTTATTAAGCAGTGCGTACTCAAAACATACTGAAGAATAATCTGTTACTAACACATCTGTTATAAATAATAAATCATTGATCTCACGATACGATGAAAAATCATAGAAAAAATCACCATATTGATAAGGTATACTAAAATCATTTTTTATAAACGGGTGTAATTTAAACAAAAAAACATATTCATCACTTAAGGATTCATATAGCTTATGTAAATTCAATACTTCCATAGGATAATAAGCGGATTGTTGACCATTCCCTCTGAAGGTTGGTGCAAACGTAATGACTTTTTTCCCTCTTAAAAATGGATAGTCATTGTATAATTGTTCCCTTACTTCCTCTTGATAAGATTTATCAAAAAACACATCTGTTCTAGGTATTCCAGTTGCTACAACTTTTTCCCTATCAATCCCAAAACCCTCTGCATAATATTTCCCAATATGATCAGAACTTACAATTGCTTTAGTATAATTGCGATGATTTTTTGATTTTGGAGAAGGGCCACCAGGTAAACCTATCCGACTAAAACCAAATTTCTTGAAAGCACCCACTGCATGCCAAAGTTGAATGAGTTCAGCATTTTTACGAATTTTCAATGGATAAACCATAGGGTAAAAGTCATCGAGTAAAATAACTTTCGATGTTGCCAAATGATAAGCTAACTCCACTATTTCTCCAATAGTCTTTTTTTCAGCAATGCCCTCTTTAAATAAAAACCTGTATTCCCAATCAAATTCTCGACTTTGCATTTCCTCATAAACGAATTCGAAATTACCACTCATTTCAGTTCGACTATCTGACGCAAACAGCACTTTATTCTTCTGCATTGGTAGCAATTTAAAAATGCTATACAGCCCTCGAAAACCAATCGTTTTTATGATTTTATATATTAAGCCATTACTCTTATTTTTTTCAATCATTAACCTAGAGGGGTCAATATCCATTAACTGTGTAGATCTTAATGCCAAGGTCTTTTCATGTTCATCATAAGATGCTAAAAGATTATATCTCATTTCTTTTCTATTAGAAAAATACTCCATTTTAGTTGTATAAAACTGATGGTCTAAAAATTTCTCTATATTTCCTAATGGAAACATTCTGCTGTACTTTTTGCCATTATAATCTTGAATCTCTATTTCAATAAACATTTTATATAATGCCGCAGGAAGAGGCTGTGCATTTTTAGTTATCGTCGCAAAATTTATCGTCCCGTTAAAGCCTGCCCATTTGTATACATCTACATCAATTTTTTTTGATTTATCAAGGTAAAATAAATCAATCCCTACATCCCTTAATGGGACAGATATTTTTTTCTTCTCTTCATTAATTAATATGAGACGTTTCTTTACTAAATCTTCATCCAGCAAAGGAATATTCTGCAAATAATAATATCCCTTAATATCCATAATCGCACCGTTCCAACTTAGGTTTGTAATCACCCTCCTTGGTATAACCTCTTGCCCTTCATCTATCATCTTCTTTACTATAGGAAGCGTGTCAACGTCGTTATGATTTTCTTCAAAAGTATCAGGTATTATAGGAATGATTTCTTTTCCCACAGCTACCATCTCTTTGACAGCTGAAAGTAGCTCTTCAATAGTTTCATTTTCCTTTACTAACCGATCTTCGTCAGTATAGCTTAAAAGTTCCTCCCTTGATTTTTGTTGATAAGATCCTAAAGGATTTTTTTCTTGTCCCTCATTTGTCAAGGTATGAACAGATGTATGTATTTTATTAGCATTTTTACTTTTTTCTATGAACATAATTTCTTCTTTATTTAAATTAAATTTGTCAGTTTCTATATTGTTATCTGACTTACTATCTGGTGAGTTCATTAAAGTAAACCCCCTTCTTTCTCTGTAATTAATCTGAATGTGTATCTACCGAAAATATGAAATCAGTCACCTTTTTGGATACATGACCATCACTGGTTGGTAAAAAGCGTTGTCTAAATGTTGAAATTAACTGATAATCAAATTCGCCTTCTTTAATCCAGTAAGCGAGTTCTTCGGAGTTACTAAAAAACGGACCTGGGATAAAATTGTTATAAGGATAATAGAAGTCCCGTTCTTTCCTATACTCTTCCAAATCGTTTGCATAAAATAAGATTGGACGTTGTAAAATACTATAATCAAATATAATTGAAGAATAATCAGTAATTAACATATCAGATAATAATAATAGCTCTTCAATACTATAATTCTTCTCAATTTGATAAATAAAACAAGAATGTTTTGGGTTTATTACTATTTTTTCCTGTACATAAGGATGAAGGTGCACGAGAACCGCATAATAATTTCCTAAAATTGAATGTAATGCGTTGAAATCAATTAAATAGTCCATTGATTTCTGATCATAACCATTTCCACGAAAAGTAGGAGCATATAATATCAATTTTTTTCCTGATAGCTCAGGAAATTCTCCAGTAAATCTTTGATAAACTGTCCTATGCTTTTCATAATCAAAAAAATAATCTGTTCGTGGTATGCCGATGGGGTATATTTTATTGGTAGACATATTAAATGCTTCAGCATAAAAAGGAATAACCTCTTCTGCACTAACTAATACTTTAGTGTAGTTGCCGTGTACTTTTATGTATTTTAAATATTCTTTAGATGGGCCATAACTTTTACCAATTGTACTATGTCCAAATGTCTTAAACGCACCTGCCGCATGCCATAGTTGAATAATATCTATACCTTTTCTAGGGCTAATAATATATACAGGAAAAAAATAATCATCTATCACAAAGTATTTTGAAGTAGCCAGATGATACATTACCTTAGTCATGTGTACTAAATATGTCAGCTTCCCTAATTTACTTGCTGAATTCCTTTTAAATAACAATACAAAAGAGAACCCTTTGTTTCTAGCTACTAGCTCTTCATAAACAAATTTTAAATTTCCGCTAATTTCCTCAGAACGACTAGATGCAAAGGTTATTTTATTAGGATTAATCGTATAAAGCAATGCAAAAAGTTGATGTAAACCACCAAAAACAATTTTCACTAATAATGTTGGCAACAGCTTAACATTTATCATTGAAATATCCTACTTTGAATATTAGACATTTAAATCTTCCATTCCAGTACAGTCTTTCCCCAAGATGTAGTTAAGTCTTTTTCAAAGGCATTGATAACATCTTTAATGGATCTAACTTCATTAACAGAGCCAACAAGTGTTTGTAAATAATCCACGATGTCTAGATTTGCCGCTAAAAAATCAACTGTATTCTTAAAGTCAATATAACCACTTCTACTGCTTCCAATGACTGTAATACCTTTTTCTAGAATCATCCTCGTATTAATTTCTACTGGATATTCAGAAACTCCTAAGATTGAAATGGAACCTTCAGGAATAATATAATCAATAATTTGGTTAATTGCATATTGACTTCCAATTCCACCAACACATTCAAAGGCATGGTCGAACTGAACATCAGCTGGTATGTCATTAATATTGTATACTTCATCTACAAATGAAAAGTTGTCAAGCTTATATTGCGTTTTACCGGCTACGATGACATGACAATCTGCATATTTTCTTTTTAGTAAGAGTGCAGTAATATAACCTAAATTCCCATCTCCCCACACACCAAACCTTTTACGACGCGTATGCGACAACCTTTCAAACCTTGACATGGCATGCATCGCAATTGTTATTAATTCAGTAAAAGCAGCAACAAATTCATTAATATTATCAGGCAAAACTACAAAGCGGTCTCTTTTCAGAAAAACATAATCCTGCATAAAACCATCATAACCGCTTGATAAAAACCTACTTGAACGTAGATAATTCTCAGCAATAATTTCATCCTCTTCAATAGGAGAGTTTGGAATCATAACAACCTTCGTCCCAGGACGATATTCACCATAAGGGTCGTACACGATCTCCCCCACTGCCTCATGGATTAATGCCATAGGTAGCTTTTTAGATAATGCAGCTTCCCCCCTAGTTCCAGTATAATACCGTTGATCCGCTTGGCAAATCGATAAAAATGTTGGGCGGACGATTATACGATCAGAATTAATTGAACTATCCTTATATGAAATTTCAAATTGCCTTGGAGATACTAATCTATATACTTGATTAATCATGCTCAATCTTCTCCTGTAATATTGCATTAGCAACCTTTAGATCATATGGGGTAGTAATTTTTATATTAAAAACCTCACCTTTAACTATTTTTACCTCTTCACCATACAATGAACATATTTTGCATGCATCTGTCAGCTGTTCTTTTTCTGCTCGTGTTAATTTATTGTAATAGCCAACAAGTGTTTTTATATGAAAGCTTTGCGGAGTTTGTCCTTGGTACATCATACTTCTATTTGGTATATCAGAAATTAAGTTTCCATCCTCAGATTGAATAATTGTATCAATTGCTTCTATTACTGTATCCACAGCATTATACTGTTTAACTTGTTCAATATTCTCTTTGATGATTCTATGTGTTAAAAATGGACGTACAGAATCATGTGTAACAATATAGTCATCATCAAAGATCCCAACCGTATCTTCGATATAACGGATGCCATTCATAATTGACTCGTTGCGATCTTGACCGCCCTCTAATACTATAACTCGATCATTATCACCAATATACTTACTTATAATGTCTTTCGAATGATGAATCCACTCTCTAGGAGTCATGACTAATATCTTTTCAAAATCTGAATTTAAGATGAATTTTTCAAGTGTATGGATTAATATCGGCTTTTTGTTTAATGGCAGAAACTGTTTTGGCATATTCACGTTACCCATACGAGTTCCTTTCCCACCTGCAAGTATTTCTGCATAAATCATATACGATACAACTCCTTTCATTTAAGGTAGATCTTCGTCCCAACGGTTTCAGTAACTCTGTGAGCCTTCATGTCAACAAAGCAGATAAATGATAATATCTAGGTTATAATTTCTTCTACTAATTTATAATAAATGCATATAAAAGTAAATGTTACCTCTTACTTAAACGAATAATATTGTGCTAATATTTAGAAAAAACTCCTACTAGTATAACTGGCCTTTAGCAAAAGTGGCGCCTCTATAAAAAATCCACGAAACGATCTCTAAATTTAACATGTAAAACAGATCCGATTAATAATAGTATGAAAACAATCCCCCAAAAGTATAAAGTGTAATTTAGATTGTCGATAAAATACCAGTTCAGACCTAAAAGAGACGATCGGTAACCTTCAACAATATAATAAAACGGGTTTAATTTCATAATTAACTGAATAAACTCTGGTAATTTCTCTACTGTCCATAATATCGGGGTTAAATATAATAAAACTCTGACGACTGATTGAACAACCATTTGTACGTCTCGAACAATCGTTGCTAGTGTGGCCGTTATTAAAGATATAGCAATTAATATAGCTATCGTAGCAGCCATAAAATAAGGCAGTTGTAAAAAGTATACCGAAATTGAATAATCGTAGAAAAACAATATGACCATAATAATGCCAGTAAGTATAAGGTGAGAGTAATACTTAGATGCGATAACAAATGTAGGTATGACACTCATCGGAAATTTCATTTTTGCTATGATCCTTACTCTTGAATAAATTGATCTCGAACCTTGTAAAATGGATTGAGAGATAAAAAACCAAACACTAATGCCTGAAAGCATCCAAGGCAAGTAAGCGATGTCACCTACTCCTTTATCACCTCGTATACCTAACCCAAAGACAAACCAAAAGACACTAATTTGAATCATTGGGTTTAAGACCTCCCACAGGATACCTAAGTAGTTATTATTATTTGTACTTTTTAATTCGTATATAGATAAACGTACTATTAAATAGAAGTTGTTAATATGTTCATTAATGATCGTCAATACTGATTTCATGCTGTAATCCTTTCCATATAGCTCACTATAAACTTAGTTCTTAAATGAACTACCACAAGTGTGGAATAAATTAAGTTATTTTGGTTAGTATGTACTGAACAAGTCTGTTTGATGAATTTCCTTTTGAGTGTTCATTCCATCGATTATAAAATTGTAATATCAACTCATCATTAAATGGGTGGGTTAAAATAAATTCGATAATTTCCTCAGTATCATTCGCTATCGGCCCAGGGACAGTAGTTTCGTAATCTTGAATAACCCCCTGTTCTTGTTGATAGATTTTTAAATCATAGGGGTAAAAAATCATTGGTTTTTGTAAAATAGCATATTCAAAAGGAATGGATGAATAATCAGTAATTAAATAATCCGTGATCATCAATAATTCATTAGTGCTTTTATAAGAAGATAAGTCAACAATGAAACCTTTGTATGTTCTCTCATAATCTACATTTACTTTAACCATTGGATGTAGCTTCAAAATTAGAATATAGTCCCCTCGCAGCTTTTCGTAAAGCTTGTCCAAATCAAGCTTAATATTGTAATTATTTAATTGACCATGGCGAAATGTCGGAGCATATAATATTTTCTGTTTATGTTTTAACAGAGGAAATCTAGAATAGAGTTTACCTTTAATTTGACTTGTTAGTTGCTCATCATAAAAAAGATCTGTCCTTGGAATGCCAGTTGGGAGTATATGATTAGCTGAAATATGAAATGATTCCATAAATATATGCGCCATTTCTTCTGAACCAACAACTACCTTGTGAAATTGCTTATACACTTTTCGAAACCTTCTTTGAGCTTTGTTACTCCTTTTACGAACGGATTTGTCTTGTAAACCAAAAGTTTTTAACGCTCCAGCAGCGTGCCAAATTTGTATGCACTCAACATTTTTCTTAAATGTAATTGCCGATAAAAATGCAAAATAATTATCTATAATGATTATTTTAGATGTAGCCAAATGATAAATAGACAAAAGCCAATGAAGTATATTCTTTGATTCAAAAGTATATATTTTTGCTTCTTGAAAAATGTGTTGAAGGTCTGATTTTGTTGACGTTTTACACAATATAATAATATCAATTGACATAGATTGTTTTATCAATTCTTTATATAAAAAATGTGCATTTTCTTCATATGATATAACGAATGTTAATTTTTTCTTCAGCTTAAATTGTTTGCACAAATTAAAGACTAGCTTAAATATAAGTAAATAACTCGATATTATTAATTCCTTAACCATTATTCAGTAAATAACTCCATATTTTTTTTAATCATAGTTGTAGAAATACTCTTTGTTCTTGGTAAATAAATGACATGACAATAATCCTCTAAATAGTTAAATTTGCCCTTCCAATCATCTCCCATAACAAAAATATCAATATTATGAGTAATGATATCAGCAACTTTCTGTTCCCAATTCTTTTCTGGAATTACTTTGTCAACATAACGTATTGACTCAATTACTTTTTTCCTATTTTCATAATTATGGTAGGATTGCTTATTTTTCATCGTATTAAACTCATCTGTTGATAAGCCAACAGTTAGGTGGTCACCTAATTCTCTTGCTCTTTTTAGAAGGTTAACATGCCCCCAATGCAACAAATCAAACGTTCCATAGGTAATAATTTTTTTCATAACGTCTTACATCCCTTCTTTTTAAAAGGCATATTGTAGATGTCGGTATTGCGAATGAATGTATAAACAGGTTTCCACTAGCATTAAAAAACTAATTATAAGATAAACATTGCTAGACAACAATACAAATATTATCGTGAGCTTTTTGTAATAGGTTCTTTTCGTAGCTAGCTGAGTATAAAAACACTTTTTTTCTATAACTAGAGAGGAAAAGGTGCTCACTATGTCAGTTTGTATGCTTGTCTATACTCTTAGCACGAAAACCGTATTAGAAAACTGCTTTTTAGAATGTAGGGATAGCTTCTTAGCAAAGAATAACAAATATACATCTAGTGCAATCTTTTACTAAATTCTGGTAGATAATTTATATTTATCCTCACTCACCAATCCTTACCTTGATGATTATGACATCTATTTTACCAAAGGTTGCAGTATATATTAATTATTTTCTGCTGAATTAATCGTATTTCATAAATATATAATACTCATAATACTAGTATATTTATCCGATTAACCCTGAACTATACAAACATATAATTCGTTCAAAAATGTTAAGAAATCAATAGCTTCACTCAATTCCAAATATTTCGATGAAAGCAAAAAAATGACTTTCATTCCAATTACACTATATTTTTTCTCGAATTTATGCGAAAATAACATTCTAGTGTATCTATATTTTACAAATTCCCTTCGAAATTTATATCTTACCAGTATTAAGGAATACAATTATGGGGTATTTATTTCGTGTGAATATATCGGAGGATATTAAATATGCTTAACTTTGATGAGGTTATGGGATATGAATTTGTTAATAACCGAATGGAAAACTTCATAAAAGAAGTTCACAATAGAATGCAAGTTTCTCAAAAAACCTTTATCGTTACAGCGAATCCTGAAATTATTACATATGCAAAATCAAATCCATCATACGATTTAACCCTAAAAAAAGCTACATACATTATCCCAGATGGAGCGGGCATTGTAATTGCTTCCAAAATCTTAGGTAAACCTCTCAAAGAAAAATTAACGGGCATAGATTTTATGGAACAGCTCTTAATTATCGCAAACAACCATCGTTATAAAATATATCTTTTAGGTGCAAAACCTGACGTTATTGGCCTAACTGTGAAAAGCATTCAACAACAATATCCTCATGTAGATGTCGTTGGATATCACCACGGTTATTTTGATGATAACGATGAGACTATTATCTCTCAAATTAAAGAAACTGAACCCGATATTGTGTTAGTAGGACTAGGATTTCCAAAACAGGAAGATTGGATTGCAAAAAGCATACACAACTTTAATAAAGGGGTATTTATCGGGCTCGGGGGAAGTTTTAATGTATGGGCTGGTGTCGTCAAAAGAGCGCCTAAAATATGGAGAGATACTAATTTAGAATGGCTATATCGGTTAATTAAAGAGCCATCTAGGTTAAAAAGAATGATTGCCATTCCGAAATTTATGATGCGAGTGCTCAAAAGGAAATATCAACAAAGCTAACATAATATTGTTAGCAAATTTTCCTTCCTTTTATAAGAATTTTTTACTGAAATATAAGGTATTTTCCTTTTTTGCTACCTTCAAGTGACCTTCAGCGATTTGAGTTGTTCAACACATTCATAACAGTTCTTAATTTCCCATCTCTTTTCGGTCTCCTGACGAGTTCACCTCCACAGTTCGGACAAACATTTTTGACTTCAGCACTACATTGAGGACAAAATGTACATTCATACGAGCAAATATATGCATCAGCATCCCTTGTTAAGGAAATATCACACCGCTGGCAATCTTTTTTCATTTTTAAACCCACCTTGCTTCATCCTCTCTTTTACATTTTTCATTCATAATTGCTGTTTTACATTGCATGTTCCTTCTCATACAAAAAATATGCATACGAACTTATATCTTTTAAGGTGAAAGTCACATATTTCATTCTACATATAATTTCAATCAAACGAACTTGATAAAGGCTCTACTTGAAAAAACCGAATGTTAAAATCAGCAAATTGATATAATAAATGCTGTTTTCACTTTAATTTTTGAATCGTTTTACTTTTTGATAAACATAAACTACTTTTCAGAATCGCATAATTAGGTCACGTTATTAATCATTTAGCTACAGTTAGGTTTGATGATTTCTGCAACACCGAATGCTCTACTAATAGTCCCAACATTGGAGGAAATATTAGTTGTTTTTACAGCCTCTCTACCTTGTAGTTTCATTTTAGGAAGTTCTGCGTTAGAAAACAAATTTTCTTATTCAGCCAGTTGTTTGTTTCCTAAATAAAGAAGCCCATTCCCTTCAGCATGTCTGCTATAGCCAATTGGTTGAGTATGCTCAATTAAAATATCATATAACTCGTGTTCACATATTTTTCTACCTAACTCTTTTTCTTTCTCATTTAACAACAAGGCTGCTGCACCAGAAACATGTGGTGTAGCCATGGATGTCCCAGACAGCCTTGCATATTTATTATTTGGGTATGTTGACAAAACCTTTACTCCTGGTGCTACTAAATCAATTTCCTCATGTGTATTCGTAAAATCAGCTAGTCTTTTGTCAAAGTCGACAGCTCCGACCGACACGACTTCATCATAATAACCTGGGTAGCTCCTTTCTATTGTATTTACGTTTCCATCCCCCTCGTTCCCCGCAGCACATACGACTAAAATATCGTTATTGACTGCATTTTTGATCGCAGTATGTAGGCTAGGTACATTTTCTGGCCCTCCTAGAGACATGGATATAACACGAACTTTTTCACCATCAGGTCCACGCCAATTTATTGCATATTCCAATGCATCAATTAAACCCTTATAGCTACCTGATCCATCTTTGGATAATACTTTTAAAATCAATAGTTTTACTTCTGGTGCAACACCAACAACGCCATTATTGTTTAACGTGGCCGCTATTGTACCAGCTACATGCGTACCATGATATTGGTTATCATCAAAATTTAATACATCTCCACCATAGTCGTTAGTGAAATTCCTTCCATCTATTATTCTATCTTTTAAATCAGGGTGTTCAATATCACATCCCGTGTCAAGTACAGCAACAACAACACTATTTCCCATATATCCCTTTTCCCACATACTTGGTGCCTCTATTAATGCTACTCCCTGTGGTATTTCGGTTGTTTTGTCAACAATTTGGTCAACCTTATACGGTATTAGTCGAATTTGACTCATTGAAAGTACCTCCTATCGATAATAGCACTTGGCCTGCTTTTTAATTATGGTTCTTTTCGTAAAATGAGCTAGTTGTTATTAATACAAAATTACGACTGTAAAAAGAAGTCTTCTATAATACTCATCATTTTATAGAAGAAAAAGATGCCACGATACTCAAGTTGTATTCTTGTTGATTTAATAGGATGAAAAACAACTATCAATGCGTATAAATGTAGGGCCTAATATTGAGATGAAATAGAATGAATGGATTTTAATCATAGCTTGGATTTTGTATTTATAGAATTTTCAGATAATTAAACCGAGGATTATTCTTATAAATCATAAGTTGTATACACTTAACAATATACCATATTTACCTATTATTTGCTATTAAATAACTTCATCTGTAGGGTTTGCACAATACTATTTTCACAGATAAATAAGCTGTGTAAAGCCTTAAAGTTGATTCATTAAATTTGGCTAATGAAACTACCACATACAGAGAAAGAAGTTTACATGGAGTAGGTTTTCTGCGTATAACAAATAACGGCTATTTAGTAGCTCACTAAAAATGATTTAAATGAAGCATGTTGACTGTTCTCATTAAATAACTAACAACAAATTGTATAAAAGATAACTATACACAAAAAAGAGACAGAATTAAATCCTGTCTCAGCTGCAATGTTGCGCTTAACCTAATTATCACACAGCTTTTTTGTTGTCAATTTTCTCTTCTTCTCCCCAACACTCAACATTCTGCAAACCATCTACGTTTGATACGTGGAATACTGGGTTTTTACCGACTTTGAGTTGAGAGACATAATCATCCAATGTTTTGAAAGCAATTTTGCCTAGAAATGCGATGGCAATTAAATTGGTTATTGCCATTAATGCCATTGATAAATCTGCTAAATCCCAAACGATTTGTACACTTGCTAACGAGCCGAATAATACCATTCCTAACGCTGCAATGCGATATAAGAATAAAACTGTATTATCTTTCTTAATAAACTCAATGTTCGTTTCACCATAGTAATAACTACCGATAATTGAACTAAATGCAAATAAGAAAATTGAAATTGCAATAAATACGCTTGCCCAAGGACCAACATGCGAAACTAATGATGCTTGCAGTAAGTTGATTCCCTCAAATGTTCCTGTTTGATATTCATTTGATAATAAAATAATAAATGCTGTTGCACTACATACGAATAATGTGTCAACGAAAACACCTAGTGTTTGAATAAGGCCTTGTTTTGCAGGGTGAGAGACTGTAGCTGTTGCTGCTGCATTAGGAGCACTACCCATTCCAGCTTCATTAGAGAATAAGCCACGTTTAACCCCATAAGAAATAGCTGCACCAACTGACCCACCTAAAGCTTCATTGAAGCCGAATGCACTAGATATAATTAAACTAAATACTCCAGGTATTGCTTGGAAGTTTGTCACAATAATAAATAGTCCGATGAGAAGATAGAATACCGCCATAACTGGTACAACAACTTGAGACACTTTTGCTATGCGGTTTATGCCACCAAATATTACGAGTGCCGATACCCCAGTTATGATTAATCCCATTACGAGACGACTTGTGCCAAAGGCTGATTCAAATGCAACTGAAATCGTATTTGACTGTACTGAGTTAAAAATTAACCCAAAGCTAATCGTAATGAATATCGCAAAGATAATACCTAACCAACGTGCATTTAAAGCTTTTTCAATATAATAAGCAGGCCCGCCTCTGAATCCATTTTTATCCTTAACTTTGTATATTTGTGCTAACGTACTTTCTATAAAGCTTGTTGCACCACCAACTAAAGCAACGATCCACATCCAAAAAACTGCACCAGGGCCCCCAAGTCCTATTGCAATAGCCACACCGGCTAAGTTACCCGTTCCAATTCTTGTTGCCGCGCCGATACAAAATGATTGAAAGGATGAAATCCCTTTTTTACCGTCTGCTGAGACCGTAGCTTTATCTGTCAACAGCCTAAACATTTCACCTAAAAGTCTAAATTGTACAAACTTCGTTCTAAAAGAAAAATATACACCTAAACCGATTAATAAACCTATTAAAATATAAGACCAAAGATAATTATTTAGTTCGGTAACAATGGTATTGAATAACTGTCCCACTTACTTTCCTCCTCTTGATGCATCACTTCTCCGCTGTTATGTACTAAATTATAAACAACAAAATAGAATATTGCAATAATTTTTTTAATATATCAAAAAATTATATTTATTAAAGTGATTTCATATTTTTATAATTTTTACGGTACTTTCTTAAGTAAACTCCTATATAAATTGTGTATAAGCATTGTATAAAGAAGCTCCAACTCTATTAAACAAAACAATATTCCCTAGTTTTACAATTATTTTTAATATAGTAAGATTAGATTACAAAGGAAGGTGTTTGTATTATGACAATATTAAAAAATTTCAAAGATACTATTACAACTGAAGAGGAATTACGTACAATCATTGGGGAACCTAAACAAATGATTAATGATAAAGTCATTTCTTTTGTTGATGAAAGTTGTAAAAAGTTCATATCACTATCCCCATTTGTATTAATAGGAACAGCAAACGCTGATGGCTCCTGTGACGTGTCTCCCCGTGGTGACGGTGCTGGATTCGTTCAAGTTATTGATAATAAAACACTACTTATTCCTGAGCGTAGAGGAAATAGGAAAATAGATTCATTACGTAACATTCTTTCAAACAATCAAATTGGTCTTCTCTTTATCATTCCTGGTTTAGGAGAAACTCTTCGTGTGAATGGTAAAGCTGTAATTATTAAAGATCAAGTTTTGCTAGAAAAAATGGAAGTGAATGGTGTAATACCAAGTTTAGGTATTGGTGTTGAGGTTGAGGAGCTGTACATACATTGTGCTAAAGCTATGATACGTTCGAAAATATGGGACCATCAATCTTACCCTACGAAAGATGCATTACCATCAGCAGCTAGAATACTTGCAGGTCATTTAAAACTACCAAAAGATGCAGTTGATGATTTACAAAGTAACCTTGATGAAGCTTATGCGAAACGATTATATTAACCCTAGTTAATACATACATAAAACTAAAACTTAAAACGCCTATTACCGTGAGTGAGTTTTGGTGAATACAATGCTCACTCACTATGTTGAATAACGTAAACCGTTTCTTCACTGTCTCTTTACGTAGTCATATATTAATCTTGTTTCTGAAAAAGCAATAATTTTTATTTAGCAGCTCTTCTGTTCCAGGTTCGTAACTATCTAGCAATAGACCCTAACATGTTCTTTAATTTATTTTGCCATAACTGTTCTAGCATTTCTTCTAGTAGCACATTTATTTCACTTTCTACCATTATTAGATCTTACCCTCTTGATTGTATTGAAAGATACCAAAGCAATGCCCTACAGCTATAAAGGAAGCACATACTATTCATCATGATTATGCGACTAGTAATAGCCTTGATTAGCTGTTCATATGTTATGCTACAAATTTATATTCCCTCACCCGATTGAATATCAACTTCTATATTACTTATGATTCCTTACGCTTTATTGATTATTATCATTCTGAATTTTCTATTTGTTCACTTCAAACAATTGCTGCTACTGGAATTGTGATATATTAGAATTAAACAAGCTATTTGTTGCGTGGCATAATTTTTATGGGTTACTATGGTATATATGTTGAGCATAACATTCATAATGAATTGGAATTACTTTTAAAAGATGAGACAAATTTGTAGGCTTTTTTGTATATTTACAGCTAATTGAGGTTTGTATGAAAAACACCAATCAATGTGTAAAAAAGCAAATACTTGTATAGGAGGAAGCGTTGTTGATTGCATTTACAGATCAAATTGTAGTGAGTAAATCCATTGAAGAAACTTTTGATTACGCATCTAATATGGCAAACTCACCTAAAATAATAGCAAATGTAGTTGAAGTAACAAAAATGACTGATGGACCAATCGGTCAGCATACTAAGTTTAAGGAAGTTCGAGAAATTAGAGGAAAAAAAGCAGAGGCCATCATAGAATACGTATCTTTTTCAAAGAATAAATCTTACTCTGCTAGAAGTGCCTTGCAAGGTCTTGAAACGATCTATCATTATGATTTCTCAGAAGCTGAAGGTGGTACTAGAATTGACTTTTCTTGTGAAGTTAACACGAAAGGCTTAAAAATGCGACTTATACGTCCTTTTTTTATAAAAATTTTAAAACAAGAAGACAGTCAACATTTAACGAAATTAAAAGATGCTCTTGAAGCTAATTCTTAAAAAAACCAATACAAGCAAAACACTTTAATGGAGCTTTATAATGGAAAAACTGCCACGCCTTTTTAATGCGCAGTAAAACCATTATGAAAAATAGCCTATTTACATCACAATAACAATTGTAGCACACTAAATTATTACAGTGATTACATGCAATATGCTGTGAATTAATATCCTTTTATAAAAGCTGGTTTGCCAAAGATTGTTGTTTTTCGTACTAAACACGTATAACTAGTACTCGTGGCATTTTTTCTTCTGTTATACGATAACTTTTACGTAAAATGACATCTTTATTTTCTAGTTTAGAAACGATAGCAACAAAGTTTACGAAAAAGCCCTTATAAAAATTAAAATGATTATCGGAGGTATTAATATGGAGTTAACTGTTTATCTTGCAGGAGAAATTCATAGTAATTGGAGAGATGAAATTAAGGAAAAAGCAAAAGCTTTACAGCTTCCATTAACATTTGTTGGCCCTATGGAGAATCATGACCGCTCTGACAATATAGGAGAAGACATTTTAGGTGAACAGCCAAATGCGATTTTCAAAGACGATGCTGCCTCTGATTTTAACAATTTCAGAACCCAAGTATTAATGAATAAAGCTGACATTGTCATTGCATTATTTGGAGAAAAATATAGACAATGGAATACAGCAATGGATGCAAGTGCGGCAATCACTTTACATAAACCACTTATTCTTATACGCCCTGCATCATTGCACCACCCTTTAAAAGAGCTATCTAATAAAGCGAATGTAACTGTTGAAACTGTTAATGAAGCTCTAAAAGCACTTTCTTATGTTTTTGAATCATAGAATGAGTTTTAAGCGTATTTCTACACCATGAGTTTGTACAATAACAAAAGGCTGATGTTGAAATAGACCCAAAGTTCGAAAGGGTCTATTTCCTTTGGTATATCCAAGTAATGTTGTTATCAACCTTTTCAATTACTATTATGGAGAAAAGCGTATACCGGATATGAACAGTTCCTTTCAAATCCTAACTTAGTTGCTAATTTATGTGACGCAATATTATCGTGAGTAGTTTCCCATAACGGAATAAAATTTCTTGCCAATCCATACTCAATTAATTTGGCCCCTGCAACAGTCGCATAACCTTTTCCTTGCTCGTTTTTATCAAAAGTTTCAACACTTATAAAATATGAATCATTATGAACGAAACCATTATTTTTACATATAGCAATGATTTTATTATTCTTTACTATTTTTGACCCAAAACGTGTCTCATTCATTAATTCACATTCCTCTTCTTTATAGCTTGATGTTACAATAGGAAATTGGTCTATTTGACAATCAACCTGCGATTCTATTTGCGTCGTATCAAGTTCTCTAAACTTATCAATATTTAATGTATAAAGAGATTCCCAATGCTTTTTCACAGCGAGATTAGATAAATTTGCGCTAAACTCTTTCTCCCACTCTTGATCTTCACTTTTATAAATTTCAAAAATGTTTTTTTCCTCTATTTTAAGAAACTGCCATAATGAATCAATTATGCTTCCATAAGTATGATTATTAGGAATGTGCCCCTCACAATAAAGCCATCGTCCAAGCGCCCAAACAATCGCAAAATTCGGTTGGAGAACTGAATCAACGAATATCTTACCAGGGTAATTTCCGTAGATAACAGAAAGTGCGGGAATATATTGTTTATGACCTTGAAAGAAATGCTCGACTATTTCATACTGATTCTCGTGTAATTGTTCTAACATCATTTTCCTCCATTTGACTACTATGAATTTCAAAAGGTTTTATGGATAGTATGTCACATTTCGAAAGAAAGAACTAGTTGACAGTTTTGACAGTTTAATAAAATTTTAGTCTCTATACCATAAAATAATGACTAACTATCGTATTCGTTAATGTCCTTCTTAAACGGTATATTTAATAGCTACAAACCACCAACAAAATTAAGAGCTAACAATCCACCATTATGAATATAAAGACCATGTTTACAAGGGCTACTAGGATACCAACCACTATAAAACTATTGTTTTTTCTGATCTCGATAAAGGATTTTCGTCAAATTCGCTAGTTATGAAGTAAAACTGATTCTAAACAGTATATACATTTTAATCACAATCAATATTCTTTTGAATTTTGATCGTTTTTTAACGAAAAAAAACTGTTGTAACTTCACAACAGTTTCTTCACATTGTTATTCAGTTTCCTTCAGTCACCACTACATCTTTTACATAAATTGAACCAGCTTGACCTGTTTGAAAGCCTGCAGGATATATGGTTGCTCTTAGCCATTCAGCATCATCATCAAATGTTTGAGTGATAGTTACCCGCTGCCATTGACCTGGTGCCACATTTACCGTTTTGACTTGATCATTATTTCCATTATTGCCACTATAACCTTTAGCTCTCAAACGAATACTTAACGCTTGTTCCACATCACTTTTCACGAGCATACTATAAGTGTATGTATGGCCGTTTGGATTTAAATTAATTGTATTGTTAACATACCCGCCATTACTTACGGCTGTCAGTTTTAACATTGCCTCTCCATTATCAATGCCGTGCTCTACAACACTGTTAGTCGTGTCTAACACTTGGCTTCCCCACATGTAGATAGTACCTGTTTCACCTGTTTGGTAACCCGCAGGATAGATAGTTGCTCTTAACCATTCTGCTTCTATATCAAAAGCTTGGCTAACTTCAACACGTTGCCATTCATTAGCTTTAAGGTTTACAGTTTGAATCCTATCATTATTTCCGTTACCTCCATTTAAATTACCCTGACTTCTCAAGCGCACACTCACTTGTTGGTCTTGTTCAGACATTAGCCAAACGCTAAAAGTATACGTGCGGTTGTTTGGATTAAGCTGAATTGTGTTATTTACATAACCATTCTCTTCCTTTGCAATAAGTTTTGCAACACGGTCACCATTCAGATATTTCACGTTTTCATCGAATTCAAACGATGTATTATTTCCTTTATTCCATGCATGAGGACTAAATGTATTTAGAGGCTGTTCCCATAAATTATTTACACTGTATTCAAACATAGCAGACACAGGCTTATGATCTGATAGACCTTTCCCGTTGCTATCTAAAAAGTCATCATGAGGAACATCATAATCAGTTACGTTAAGTGTAAGACCGTCACTGCTTCTAAACAAAATTTTATCAATACGCCCACCGGATTCACCAATATCAGGTATTTCACCATTATTTTTTATTTCCGCCCAAGCATCTGAAAAATTAGCATCAACAAATTGCCTTACTCCATCTGTATCTTTCCAATGGCTGTTAAAGTCACCCGTGACAATGACAGCATGATCTTCTGACCATTGTTCAATTTTTGAAAATAATTGCTGAAAATTTTTCTTCCTGACAGTATAATCATCATTACTACCACCAGCATCTGCATGAACATTATATATGTCTATAAATACGCCTTCTGTAACTTCATGCCTAGCAAATGAAAATCCTTTAGGCGTTAAACAATCAGAACCGTCCCCAAACACCCCATGACAGTCATTCCAATCTTCACGTTTAAATTTAGTAAATGGGTATATTGACATTCGATTTAAACCATCTCCAAATCCCATAATCCCTGAATGTGAAGACATATATTCATGTTCGACTGCTGAAATCAAATCACTATGATAATTAAAATCCTCTTGAACTAATACAACATCATAATTATTTAATTTAGGACTGATTTTCTCAGTATTATCTGCGGGGTTAGAAGATGATACAGGGTCCCATAACCCAGCTACATTATAAGTTAACAGCGAAAAACTACCTGTGTTTTCATTGGCTTCTACTACTATATTCTTTTGACCAAAAAATGACAAACAAATGAGCATTGATAAGAAAAGAATAGTTAATAGCTTTTTCATTAAAAATCACCCTTTTGATAGTTTAGTAAATCTGTAAAGAAATTGAGATGAAGTGAAGCATCAATCATCTTAATTCGCTAATTTCTATTATATTTTGATAAATAACAATAATTCTCGAGAATTAATTAAATCCTACCATTATGTTTATATATATGGAAAATTCTGAAATCTGTATTTATCCACTGTAACCTTAAGTTAGATTACTGTTTTCTTTAAATTACTTAATATTTCGAATATTTTAATAAATATATTAATAGTTCTACCATTGCCTTTTTTACTTCCCTCTTTGTAAAGGTTAATCTCATTTTGTATATACATTTTTCACCTTTTGTCCCATTAAGTTTTGGAATTTGTTTTAGTATATCGTTGTAGACGAATAAATTGTAGACTAACTACTCTCATAACATAACAGTAGTAATAGAAGTATATGAACAGAGTATTTGGTAACAATAACATTCAAATATAAGAAGTAATTGCTATTATTAACTAATTCTTAAGAGGATAAGGAGCGGAAAGATGTCGGTGACTTATGTCATGCTTGCTGTTGTTTGGATATTAGGTTCATTGTTTGTTCTAGTAGATGCATCTTATAAGAGAGGGCAAAATCTAGGCTGTTTATGGTCATTAGTAGCACTCACGTTAGGTCCTATTGCAGTCATTGGATATATTTTGGTTAGAAACACCGAATAACTTTGCAATAGTATGTTAAATAACAACAATATTAAGTACATTATATTTACCTTAAGCATTAGATAGTGGCTAGTCAAGTTGGCTAGTTCTTTCGTTCGTATTTCTATTAAACTGTTATATAAAATATTTCATAGAAGGCTGGTTTAAAAGAAAGATCTTTTTATAAACTTTATTGATATTTATCTTATAAATGATCAATATGCTAAGGATTTCCGAATCCCCCAAATTATAAAAATAGCTAAGATGCCCCAAACATTAGATGTAAAAGTGCTAATATTTTAGTACGAAAAGCAACAATATCTGCCAAACAGCCTTTTATAAACTTTGATTCTTTTTTACTTTCATTGAAGTAACTAATGTGGATGTTATGATTTTTATACTGTATAGCTTCTTATTATGAAATGGAACAATTAATGTCAAACAAGCAAAAAGTAAAAAAAAAGGTGACGAAAAGCTGTTTACTTTTCGTCACCCTCCAAAGAGGAATAAGTAGTGTGTAAATACATATTAACACGCTAACATCGACAATTAGTTACAAAAAAGTAACAAATGTCACATTATTGTATTATCCCTTTTTGTTGACTTGAGAGCTAATATTTGAATGCTTGCTGTAATAAAAGTCACAAGGTGCATCAGCTTTAACAGTTTGTCCACGGTATGACACAGCTGGAGTAACGAATGATTCATCGTAATCGTTAATGCCTTTTACTACACATGATATAATTTCTTCGCTTGTTAAAGTGATTATTGCACAACCTTTTGCAGGAAGTGAAATAGATATTTGTTCACCATCTATGCTCAGGTTATGTTCTTTTTCAATTTGTGAATTACTTAAGACATATAATGATTTTTTACCGTCTAGCTCATATAAAAACGTATAACATTCGTCACCAACGACACGCGACTCTTCAATATGAATATTCATTAAATGTGCAAATGTAGGTGAGATTCCACATGATGAGAATGGATTTTCTGGATAATACACTACAATTCCATCTCCATGTTCAACTGTATTGTATCGTTTAGAATCAGTAATTACACTTGCTAAGATATCACATTTATCCATTGCTTCATCGTATTGTGGAACTTCACCGAAGAAGAATAGTTTACCACCGTTATTTACATATTGTAATAACTTCTCCTGTACAGCCCTGTGCATAAAGAAGCCACCTACAATTGAGATTGCACCTTGCTGTTGTAATTCTTCCAAAGAAGCTGTTTCAATATTAACAATCCCAAATTCCCGCTGTTCTTTTAACATCGTAAGCATAAATGATTCCATTGCTTTATAGCCTGAATGTGGTGCCTTCACACCCAATTTTTCAAAATCACGATCCTCAATACCAAATGAAGCTAAGTAACTATATGGTGCATATAGCCCCCACGCGTTTTCATTTCCGCGCTTTCCTTCGGTAATTAGCTGTTCATTTTCCTTTAAATACGAAACTAGGACTTTTAACGCTTCGTATTTCTCCCCTGTTTCACCCTTTTCTGAAATAGGTGAGCAGTCAGGGTACGGACGTGCATGAATTGAATCAAGCTCATCAGTCCACCCGTCAGTAGAAATACCAGTATATACATTAAAGCCTGTAGCCCCAAGTCCCATAGCTAACACTGTTTGGTAAAATGGTACATGGTGATAAATATAACGCCAATCATATAGTGGATCTGAAAAGCCCCAGTTTTCCTCTAGATTTATACCTCTATCACGTTTTACGAGAAGTAAGTATCGTAAAAATGCTGTTTCATCATGAGAAACGACACCAATCCAGTTTGTAAAACCATAGCTAACATCCCAATGTTCTGGTACTACACGTGTTAACCAAAAATCAAAACCTTTTGCCTCATTTAACGGAGGGTTTATATTGTTGAAAACTGGTAATGTTGAATCAATTGCACTACCCCAATTTGTGTATAGATCACCTAAATAACGATTTTGTGTCTCAGCCCAGTGTAAATAAGGTAAAATATCTTTAACATTTTCTTTCGTATGAATATCAAAAGACCTAGGCACAGGGATATCTTGATATGAAGTATAACTTGAACCAAACATGTCATTATACTTGTCAATTGAGCCAAACTGCTTTTGCAATCTTTCTGCATGATATTCTAATCCACTCGGAGAGTAATCATACGCTAAAACACTATGTTGTCCGTCTGAATATAATCCTTCATTTAAAATTTGTAACGCGATTACAGGTCCTGCTGGGTACGTAAATGGCTTAATTACAGTTTCATCACATACTTTATACCAATCCTGCACTGCATTTGTAAAAGCTGGATCAAAAGCAGCAGGTAGGTTTTTATGCCATTTTCGCTCTTTTCCTTCATTATCTAGCATTGCTTCAAACTCTTTACCACCTTCAACAAAATCAGGTAGTCCACCAAAATCAGTTTCAGCATGAATGAAAGGCCCTGGTTTTACAACTGCAAACATATCTTTTTCTTCAACTAGTTTAATAAATGAAAGTACGTCGCGATTCCCTTGAGTTTCCCCAGAAAAATCTATCACATCTTTTCCATCAATCTTTAAATGATGATGTCTCCACGGAACGTAAAATGTAACAACTTCGATTCCTGCTTCTTTTAATGTATCCAGTCGATCTGACCAATTCTCTGGATAGTCTCGGTAGTACGGATAATCTGCTGAAATAAACACAAATGGTTTCCCATCGCGGTATAAAACTCCATCTTTTACATTAATCATTTGGGTATCCCCCATTCTATATTGTTTGTTCTAGTCTGTTAAAGCTTTTATGAAAAGCTACAGTAAAGGTGAGTAACAAAGGCATAATTCCAAACAGCGGTATTATGGTTGGGAAATAACCATAGATAACTCGTATTGACAATATTACGATAAATATCATTAATGTTACTACCGGGTTGGCAACTCCTAATAAAAACGCATTTTTTATCACTTTAAAGGATGAATCTGTTGTGATTGATATTAATGGAAGTGAATAAAAAATCGTTATTAATAAGAACATACTGACAATTACTAGCCCTATACCAAAGATCGTCACTACCATGTTGTTAAATTGCTGTATGATTTGAAAATCGAGATACAACATAAATGAAACAGCTGCCGTTAAAACGCCAAGGATATTTCCTCGAACGAAGTTTTGTTTATATATTGCCCAAAATGTTGAAAAAATAGGGATGTTATCCTGTTCAACAATACGTTTTTTCATAAGATAACAAACAGCTATAGATGCTGGAAAAACTCCAAAAAAAACTAAACCAACGACTGTAAAAAGAAACCATAGTACATTCAGAACAATGAACTGAAATAACATATCAGTAATAAAATAAAGTCGTCGCCCAGCTGAAGATTTAAGCATCTATTTTCTCCCCTTTTTCCCCATTCAACTTATAAGTTTGTTAATTTTTTGTAGTCCCGTTTTAAATGATCAAATACAGGCTTTGTTGTTTTGCGGTCCATCTCAAATAGGCCCATCGTTTGATAAAATTGATTATGGTTTATATACCAGTCATAGACAGTCCAATAATTAATGCCAGCTAAAAAACCCTCGTTATTTTCATGGCCATCTGGTGTAACAGTAGCTTTTTCGAGCAAAGCTCGCAAAGTTTCAGTATAAATGTGTACTTGTTTATCCTTCTCACTGCCATCCTCTCGGGACCAGTATCCGTATTCTGTATTTAAGATAGGCTTGTCCGGCCATGCCTTATGAGCCTGTTCTAAAAAGTTTTTCGTGCCTTCATACGGTGTACTGCCATGAAAAACACCGAAATACATCGTCCACCCTGCAACGTCGAGTGGTTCTACGGATTCATCCCAATATCCTGGCTGGTCAGCTGCTGCGCTCTGCGTAATGAGTCGATGATCGTTATACTTCATACGTAAGTCATTCACTAATCGTTTATTATGCTTCTTTCTTAATACAACCTCAACAGATTCATTTTGCGTACTCCACAAAATAATAGATGGACGATTATAGTTTGATAACACCATTTCGCGCCACATTTGTTGTGCATGAAGCCTAGTTTCTTCAGCCTCATAATGCTCTTTCTCAAATTGCCATAATGGTATTTCACTCTTTGCTGTAAGACCTAATCGATCAAGGATAATGTAAGTGTAAATGTGATTAGGATAATGTGATGTTCTCACAAAATTTATTGATAAGTCTTTCATTTGTAATAAATCATTAACGATACGATCAAAAGAAGCAGTTCTTCCAAAATTAGGCCATTCTTCATGCCTTGCTAAACCAACAAGAAAGATAGGTTTGTTATTTAATGTAATCTTTGTCCCATTAGTGGCAACCGTACGAATTCCAGTCTGGGTAAAAAATTGATCTATAATAGAATGCTCATTAGAAAGCTCAACCTGGCAAACGTATAAATTTGGCTTTCTAATATCCCACAGCTTTGCATTGTCTATTGTTATTTCCGTCGTCCAAATCGCCACACCATTAGCTTCAACGTGCAATGTTTGCTCGCTCGTACCGGAAATATGCTGCCGTTCACCTTTTATATCCTCTGCATACGGCGATTGCAAATAGGATGGTGATTGTTCATTACCTTGAAAGAACTTTAATGAAACTGATATATTTTCTGCTATTTCACTATGGTTTTCAACAACTAATTTCACCTTTACTTTTCCTGATGTATCAACTGGTACAATATCACACCTGCTTATTTGTACAGGAGAAGATGCCTCAATAAATAGGTCATGAATAATGCCTGTATAATTGAAGAAATCGGTTCCTTCTGTAGCTGGAATAATGTCATAGCGACTCCCCCACGGTGGGTTATCAACTCGAATGACTATAGTATTAATTTCACCAGCTCGTACAAAATTTGTAATATTAAATGCAAATGGTGTATAACCACCTTCGTGAACACCTACATACTTACCATTAATCCAAATATCAGCAACATAACTGATAGCGTATGCTTTTAGTATTGCTTCTTTTTCTTCCCAATCCGAAGGGACAGAAAAAGTTCGACGATACCAAACACCATCCTCATACGTTTCCACACCGTGGATACTGGCTTCTCCTGTCATCGCATTTTCAGGCAAAGGTATGCTGTGAGTGTTCAAACGTTCATCATTATACTGGACGTTTGTGATACCTTGAGCATTTTCCTCTGTCGATTTAACCCACTCAGCTGTTCGTTTCGCCATCGTATGTTCATGATTGGCTTGAAATCTCTTTTTTTTCCATTCACCTGCTAAAGAAATTGATTGCCTCTTTTGTGGATCAAAAGAGGGCAATACAGTTCCATTTTGGAATGGAACTTCATGACCTTTGATCGTTTTAAATGACAACGTTGATTGTAAATACATCCTTACCCAACCTTTTCATATACCATATTAATTAACCTTTTACTCCACCAATATTAATACCCTTCATGATGTGCTTCTGTAAGAATAAGAAAACAATAATGAGTGGTAATGCAACCATAACCGAACCTGCAATCATTACAGGGTATAACTCGGCATTCTTATCTGCTGCACTTATTAGTGCACCTAAACCGAGAGATAATGTGTAATTTTCTGGTGTTGTTATAACAACTAATGGCCACATGTAGTTATTGTAGTTCCACATAAATGTGAAAATCCCCAAAATAACAAGTATCGGTTTAGCTAATGGCATCGCAATTTTCCAAAAAATAGTAAACCAACTAGCACCATCGATGATTGCTGCTTCTTCAAGCTCTTTAGATAAACTATAGAAATGTTGGCGCATCAAAAATACATTATATACACTCATCGTAAACGGCAAGATGAGCGCCCAAAGTGTATCATAAAGTCCAAGCTGATTTACAATGATCATATTAGGCACAAGTAATACTGTACTAGGAATCATAAGTGAGACTAGTAGAATTTTAAAAATGACTTCCCTACCTCGAAAATTCAACCGTGCAAAAGCATAACCAGCTAAAGAATTTAAAATTAAGTTAACGAAAGTTGCAATAACCGCTACAAACAATGTATTAAAAAATAGCGTACCTAAATTTAAATATTCAAAGGCGTACTTGTAGTTATCAAAACTGAAATATATACTGCCATCATCGTGTCTTGGCAAAAGAGAAAAAGTAGTTGAAAATATATCTTTACTTTCTTTAAAAGACGAAGAGGCTAACCAAATAAATGGTCCTACAAGAATCACTGCGAATATTGACAAGAAAATATATAAAAATATTCTATCCAATTTAATCTTCATCACATTCACCTACTCATCCATCTTTTCTGGAACAAACTTAAAGTTAATCCAAGTAACGATTAATATGATAACTAACAAAATGTAAGACATAGCCGATGCAGTTCCCATTTCAAAATAACGGAATGCATGGTTGTATAAACTCAACATGTACGACATCGTTGACCCATCAGGACCACCCTTTGTCATTAAATACATTGGGTCGAAAACTTGAAAGCTTGCTATTAGTCCTGTAACGAGTAAAAAGAATATCGTCGGTTGAATCATAGGTAATGTAATATAGATGAAGCGTTGAATTGGATTAGCTCCATCGATTTTGGCCGCTTCATAAACACTATCTGGAATTCCCTTCATCGCTGAAATAATAATCAAGATGTTATAACCTAATCCTGTCCAAATACCCATCACCGCTAATGCAGGTAACGCAGTTGTTACACTACCCAGCCAACTATGATTGATTCCCAATAGTTGATTAACCATCCCAATGAGGGGATCTAATAAAAACACCCACATAGCTGCGACAGCAACAAATGAAGTTACATTTGGAACGTAATATGCTGTTTTAAAGAAACCTTCTCCTTTTACATTTGCATTTAATGCAGATGCCAAAATAAGTGCAAGAAGTATCCCAACTGGTAAACTAAAGAGAATATATTTTAACGTTACCAATAATGAAGGCCAAAAATTTGGATATTTCACCGAATCAAAAAGTAAATTCGTATAGTTTTCAAAGCCAACAAACTTAGGTGTGCTTCTCATGTTCCATTCTGTGAAACTTAGCACAAATGATAATAAAATAGGTAGTAATAAAAATATACTAAAATAAATGATCATTGGTAAAATGAATAAATAACCAATCTTAGTTTGATCATTAAGGGAACCTTTTTTGATGCTTTTACCTTTTTTTCTAGACATACTCATACTCTAGATTCACCTCTTTTTCCCCGCAAATTAATTATTAATTGTCTTATGTTCACATGAATCTCATTTGCAATTTAGGAAAATGCCAAGATCTTTTCCTAAATTGTGAACAAATCATACAAACAATTTGATTATTTACATGACTAAATTTTGTTAAGTATAACTATAACGCTTTAGCATTGATTGTTTTCGCCACATCACCACAACAAACAAATTTAACTTACCCTCGATGATAGTAAAATATCAAGCCAATTTACAAAAATGAGCCTTTTGAAAAGAAGGGGATGTCCAAAAAGTCAATTCACGACTTTTAGACGCCCCTAGTTGAAAGTGTAGAACATTGATATATCAGTGTCTTTATCAAACGGTATATTCTACCAACAAACACTTTAGATTATTCACTAAATAAAATATCGTTTGCTCTATCTTGTGCTGCACCTAATGTTTCTTTTGCATCTTTACCACTTAATGTTATTTCTTCTAAAGCAGTACCAATAACCTCATCATTAACTTTTAACCAATCTGTTAAGCGTGGACGTGCAACAGCTGTTTCCATTTGTTGTAAAAATACTGATAGATTTTCATCTTCTGCATATTTAGGATCTTCAGCTGCTTCTAATTGAACAGGGAAATTACCTGTAATATCAGCAACTGCAATTGAATTTTCTTTAGATGTTAAAAATTTAACTAATCCCCATGCCGCTTCAGGACTATCACTATTTTCATATACTACGATGTTATCTCCACCGATATTTGAATAAGATTGAACACCTTCTTTAGAAGGAATTAATGCAACACCAAAGTTTAAGTCAGGGAAGTTGTTTTTGAATGCGTCAATTTCCCATGGGCCACTAATTTTCGTTGCAAGTTTACCATTTCCGAAAGCATCTTGGCTGTCACGAACTGCTAAATCCGAGTATTTGTATAAGCTGTTCAACAATTCTGCAGCTTCAACTCCTGCCTCTTCACCAAATGTCGCTTCAGTCTCATCTGCATTTACCATACTTCCGCCTCCACTATGAACAAAAGCAGGGAATAACCAAGCTGCCCAGCCACCAGTACCGACTCCTTCATAAGCACCGATTTGATCCTTCACATACACCTCTTCTGCCATTGCTACCCAATCATTCCAAGTTGCTGGTGGTGTAGGTACTAAATCTTTATTATAGAAAAGAGCTACAGTCGTTTGATTAAGTGGTAATCCAAATAAGTTTCCATCTACTACATTCGTATCGAATGCGCCTGTGAAATATTGCGTACGATCAATACCATTTTCACCATCTGCATATTCATCTAGTTGTAGTAACGTACCATCTTCAGCAAACTTTGGCACTAACGGTTGGTCTAAATATGAAACGTCAGGGTTTTTCCCAACAGCAATTGCACTATTTAACTTCGTATTAAAATCATCCTTTGGAATATATGAAGTTTTTACTGTTACGTCATTTGCTTCTTCATACTCGTCAATTAGTGCATTTAAAGAGTCTTTATGTTCTTTTGAACCTGGCTCATAAGCCCAAAATTCAATTTCATTGCCCCCTTCGGCACCTCCAGCTTTATCTCCTTCATCAGCAGTACCACAACCGGCTAAACCAATTGTTAGAGCAACAGCTGACGCAAATGGCATGAATTTTTTCATGTTAATCATTGTTAAGTTCCTCCTTATAGTTCAATATTTTCTATTAGTTTGTAGAGATTTCACTAATGGTATTCAAAAATATGACAATCATCTTTAATAGGACGTCCTACTAAAATATGAGTTAATCCACCTCCTTAAGGTGTTAACGTTAACATTTAATTGAAAAACTTTATAGACCCATAGCATGAATCCAAAAGTTTTTTTCAGTATCTAATAAGCATACTACTAATGATGTATCACTAATCTAACTGACTCTGGTTAATGCTGCTAACAGAATTTCGTTTAACTAATGACGGCTTCATCATCTGTTGAACGACTGCACCTTCTGGGTTCTCAATTCTTTCTAAGACCATTCTAGCTAGCTGTTTCCCAGCATCATAAACAGGTTGCTCAATCGTAGTTAGTGATGGATAAGATAATAAATCTATGCCTAACCCATCAAACCCTGAAATCGATATTTCTTCAGGAACTTTCCTTCTTAATGTCCTAGCTGCTCTCATCGCACCTAATGCGAGTACATCGCTTGAACAAAAGAGTGCGGTTACATTTTCTTTTGTTAGTAAATCAAGTGTTTTTTCATATCCGCAATTTTCTTCATTTGCTGTAAATCTCATAAATTTATTCTCGACTCTAATTTCATGATCATGGAGTGCTTCACAAAAACCGTGCAATCGATCAGTTGCAAAACGTTTGTTTTCATTAATACCAATGAAACCAATCCGTTGATGACCTTGCTTAATAATATGGTCAGTCATTAAATAAGACCCTTTTTTGTTGTCAACATCTAACCAATCAATATTTAGGTCGGTGTGTCCGAATAACACAATAGGTATATCCATTAAACTAGCCAGCCAATCGTCATCTGTCTTATCTAAACCCATTGCAATAATACCATCACATTTCAAAGGGATGTCACGATCTCTTCTCAAAAGGAATGAATAGTAAGATTTACTTAACTCCTCACTAATACCGGCAATCACATTCATTACGAATGGATTAGCAGCTTCAAGCCTAATTGGAATGTATACGTGAATCACCTTTGTTCGATTAGAAACAAGAGCCTTCGCAGCATGATTCGGTTTAAAGTCAAGTTCTTTCATATATTTCATTATTTTTTCTCTCGTCTCTAGCTTCACCTTCTCAGGTGTATTAATCACCCTTGAAACGGTTATTATCGAGACACCAGCGGCTTTCGCCACATCCTTCATTGTGGCCATGTTTTCCCCCTATGCGACTGTTAACGTTTACATTGATATTATACTCCCGACGATAATTAACGTCAATAAGTTTCACTTGTTTTTTTCATACAATTATATGAATTGAATTATCTTTTCACCTGATCGACATTTATATAACTATCATTTCCATTTTAACGTAACAACACTTGCAGGTGGAACTGTGTATTCTCCTATGTTTCCTCTCCAACGAATTGATATATTTTGATCGTTTTCTGAATTCTTATTTGCAATTGAAACTACGATTGATTGATCAGGATTCATAAAGGCAACTACATCTAATTGTGAATTATCATTTTTTGCGTCTATTCGAATAGGGTTTTCATCATTTATCGGATGAACAAATTTACTTACTTGCCCAAGCGCATAATATTCGACTTCTTTTCTAACTATATTCTCATCATTATCAACTGTATACACACCACGGCAATTACCACAGCCTCCTAAATGAGGCCCAGATTGCTCATCTAATGCTAGGTTCCATAATAATACCATACTTGAATTATGTAATGGAGTACCTAGAATGATATTTTCCATATTCCACAGAAGATTGTCTTTAAAATTCGTAGCCCAACCTCCACCTGTTATTTCTGTCATATATAGTTCAGCATTAGGAAATTGTTCACTTATTTTATCAAACGCTTTACCGAAATCCTTAATCCCATCAGCTTCGTAACCATGAAATGCTATGCCTGAAATATACTTTGAAGCATAATCATCTTCAAGGAGAACCGAACCATAATTAGCGATGTCTTCTTCAGCTCTAGTATTGTTATCTGTAAAATTGTGATCCCAGCCCATAATTTTTGTTTCAATCCCATTTGCTTCAAAGGCTGGACCTAAAAAATTCCCAACAAAATCAGCCTGTTCAAAATGCTCCATATACATAGTTGGGTAATCTCCATGCATAAAATGAGGTTCATTTTGAACAGAGACATAATCGATCGTAAGTCCCTCATTTTCATATGCCTTAATATATTTGACAAAATAATTTGCATAAACATCATTAAATTCTGTCAAATAAGCTCCACCTAATAACGAATGCGTTGTTTTCATCCAAGCAGGGGCACTCCATGGAACAGATACTATCTTTACATTAGGATTGATTTCTTTAATTTGTTTGAGAACTGGAATGATAAATTCTTTGTCTGGTTCAATTGAAAAATTTGTTAATTCATTGTCAGTTTCATATGAATCCTCTAGGTCATTATAAGTATAATGCTTTCTTTCTCCAAATACAGGTCCCACAAAATCACTTGAGCCCATAGGCACTCTGACAACTGAAAGTCCTATTCCATTTTCTGTTGAAAATAAACTTTCTAATATTTCATTACGCTCGGGGGAATTGACTATATTGTACGCTGAGCTATGTGATACAGCAGCACCGTATCCGTAAAATTCTTGATATTGATTTTTACCATCAACAAGAATTTCTGTGTAATCATCATCCTCCTTTGATAAACCTTTACCCCACACAAGGTCTTCTTGACGTTCTAATAGAATGCTTTCATCACCTTTTGTAACCCAAACTTCAGCAGGTTCCGCTTTTTTATTACTTAATATATTATTACCCGATACAATCACTACTCCTATACCAACAATAATACAAGTAAGTAGGATCGTTATAAACAAACCTCTCTTCTCCTCTAGCATCAATAACCCTCCCTCGATTCTTTTTATGATAACGTTATCATAATAAAATAAGTGTGTATGTAAAACACGATATTAAATTACATTAGAATTTTATAAAATGGATGTCACAACGTCAATACATATTTTTTCTTAATTCTTTTCTGACTATAGAATTCAATATTTCTAAGTTTCACTTTCATTTTTATAAATATACATACTGAGTTAAAAAAATCGGTACTACCAAAACTAATGGTAGACCGACTTTAATAATTAGGCTTGCAGCTTTGCTTTATCTTCGTCCACTAACGCTCTACGTAAGATTTTTCCAACTGCTGTTTTTGGAAGTTCATCACGGAAGTCATAAATTCTAGGAACTTTATAAGCTGCCAAGTGCTTTCTACAATAGGCATCCAGCTCTTCTTCTGTACAATGTTGACCCTCTTTAATTACTACATATGCTTTTACGGTTTCACCACGATAAGGATCTGGTATACCAGCTACAATCGCTTCTTGGATCTTTTCATTTTCATATAGAACCTCTTCTATTTCTCTAGGGTATATATTATAGCCGCCTGCAATGATCATGTCCTTTTTACGATCGACAATGAAGAAAAATCCATCTTCGTCCATATAGCCTAAGTCTCCAGTATATAACCAGCCATCTTTAAGAGTTGCTTCAGTTTCTTCTGGTCGATTCCAATACCCTTTCATGACTTGTGGTCCTTTAACTAAAATTTCACCAATTTCATTTACTTCAGCAGACTTGCCAGTTTCCATGGAAAGTATCATTGCATCAGTATCTGGCCAAGGCACACCAATACTCCCAACTTTCCTCTTATCCCATACCATGTTAGCAATAACAGCAGGTGATGTTTCAGTAAGTCCATACCCCTCTACTAGACGTCCTCCACTAATTTTTTCAAATTGTTCCTGAACCTCTACAGGTAAAGGTGCCGAACCACTTATACATGCTTCAATGGACGATAGGTCATACTCATTGATTTTTGGGTGGTTTAATAAAGCTATATAAATTGTTGGAGCACCTGGAAAGATTGTAGGCTTGTGTTTATCAATAGCTTTAAGTGTATCTTGAGCATCAAACTTTGGTAATAATATCATTTTAGCTGCATACATAATCGAATAATTCATAACCGTTGTCATTCCATAAACGTGAAAGAAGGGTAGTAAACCTAAAACGCTTTCATTTCCTTTTTTGGATTTATATATCCAGTAATTACACATTGTTGTTTCAGACACTAAGTTCATATGTGTTAGCATTACTCCTTTGGATAAACCGGTAGTTCCTCCTGTATATTGTAGTAATGCCAAGTCTTCGTAAGGGCTGAATTTAATATGGATTTCTTTTGGGTCATAATTTTTCAACACGTTCTTAAATAAATGTGTCTTACTATTTTCTTCAATTTTAACTACAATACCTGATTGCTTTTTTTGTATATAAGGAAAAATCATGTTTTTTGGAAATGGAAGATAATCTTTGATGGAAGTTACAATGACGTGGTCTATATTTGATTTCCCTTTTACGTTCATTACTTTTGGATATAATAAATCAAGACACAAAATGAACGTTGCACCTGAATCAATAAGCTGATGTTCTAGTTCTCTTTCCATATATAAAGGATTTGTTTGAACTACTACTCCCCCTGCAAGTAGTACTCCATAATATCCAATAACCGCTTGGGGACAGTTCGGAAGCATAATTGAAACTCGATCCCCTTTTTTTAACCCCTTGTCGACTAAAAAATTTGCAAATGATAATGACTGGTCATAGACTTGACGAAATGTCATTTCTTTCCCAAGAAAATGAAGCGCTTTCTTTTCTGGGTACTCTAATGCCGATTCCTTCAAATACTGGTGTAATGTTTTTTCCTCATATGCAATAGAAGTCGGAATTTCCTTCGGATAATGCTGAAACCAGACTTTTTCTTTTCCCATCTTTTTTCCCCTTTCGACATTACAAGACATATACACATTACTAGTATAAAACAAAATTGTTAGTTTTTTAATATATTTTTGAATTTTTTTAATATAATAGGTTTGACCCCCAGCACTTTATTACATTAACGTACTGGGGGTCAAACTCCTAATTAGCTTTTTTCTGTTTTTCTTTTTCTTCGTCAACTAAAGCACGACGCAGTATTTTTCCTACTGCTGTTTTCGGTAATTCCTCCCGGAACTCATAGATTTTCGGTACTTTATAAGCAGCCAAGTGCTTGCGGCAAAAAGCATCTAGTTCTTCTTCGGTACACTCTTCTCCCTCTTTAAGTACAATGTATGCTTTCACGGTTTCACCACGATAAGCGTCTGGAACTCCTGCGGCAACTGCCTCTAGTATTTTGCTATTTTCATATAGCACCTCTTCTATTTCACGAGGATAAATATTATAGCCACCAGCAATAATCATATCTTTTTTGCGGTCGACTATGTAGAAAAATCCTTCTTCATCGACATATCCTAAATCTCCTGTTAAAAACCATCCATCTTTGAAAGAAGCCTCATTTTCTTCCGGACGATTCCAATAACCTTGAGTAACTTGCGGTCCTTTAATAGCGATCTCACCAATTTCATTTACTTTTGCAGGTTCTCCTGTCTCCATAGAAAAGATGATGCCATCTGTATCAGGAAATGGGATACCAATACTTCCTAATTTGCGCTTTTCCCACACGGTATTTGCTAGAGCAACCGCTGATGTTTCAGTCAGTCCATAACCTTCAACAAGCCTTCCACCACTTACTTTTTCAAATTGTTCTTGTACTTCTAATGGCAGAGGTGCTGAACCCGATATACATGCTTGAATCGAAGTCAAATCATAATCCTTAATTTTTGGATGATTCAATAATGCAATAAATATTGTCGGTGCCCCTGGAAATACAGTTGGCTTATGTTTATCAATTGCTTTTAATGCATCACCAGCGTCGAATTTAGGTAACAAAATCATTTTTGCTCCATATAATGCTGAGAAATTTAAGACTGTGGATAAGCCATAAACATGAAAAAATGGTAAAATACCTAAAACTATATTTTCTTTATCATTATTTTTATATAACCAATGATGGCACATAGTTGTAACTGATGTTAAATTATTATGTGTGAGCATTACTCCTTTTGATAAACCAGTTGTACCACCCGTATATTGTAGTAAAGCGATTTCATCTGGAGATACTTCGATGCTCAACTCATTGGCTTCATAGTTCTTGAGAATACTCTTTAATTTATGGGTATTACTATCTTCTTCTATAGTAACTACAATTCCATGTTGTTTTTTCTGAATGTAAGGATAGATGAGGTTTTTCGGAAATGGCAGGTAATCTTTGATGGAAGTTACAATGATGTGTTCAATTTTTGTCTTACCTTTTACATTCATTACTTTGGGATATAGTAAGTCAAGGCATAAAATAAAAGTTGCACTAGAATCTACTAGCTGATGCTCTAGCTCTCTTTCCATATATAAAGGATTTGTTTGGACAACTACTCCACCTGCCAAAAATACTCCAAAATAACCAATAACAGATTGAGGACAATTAGGTAGCATTATGGAAGCTGTGTCACCCTTCTTAAAGCCCTTTTCTTTTAAGAAATTAGCAAACTTAAGCGCTTGTTCATACAGTTCAGCAAATGTCATTTCTTTCCCTAGAAAGTGAAGCGCTTTCTTTTCTGGCATTTTGTTAGCAGTTTCCTTCAAAAATTCCTGCATCGTTTTTTCTTCATATTTAAGTGATTTTGGTACTTCCTTAGGGTAATGCTCAGTCCAAATCTTTTCTACTTGTTCTATATTCTCCACATTTCATCCCCCTTTTTACCTATTTTCAATTAGGCTCTTATTTTAAGTATAAATGAAATTTGAAAGTTGTCTATTATATTTTGAATTTTTTAATTATTTAGTAATTAACATCCCCCCATCTCACTAATGCGTAACATCTTAGTGGGATGAGGGACTATCCCTTTAGAACCCGAGAGCTTTTATAATTTTTTGTCCAGGCATTCTATTCCTCCCTTTATACGGGAAGCTATGGATGTGTATAGCAGGATTAAAGTTCAATTCTATGATTGCATAGTTTTCTTCAATATTTTTTTTAGTTATATCAGGAATCACCATGTCTACACCACAAATAGTTGCGCCAGCTGCTTTAGCCGCCTTTATTGCAACCATTTTATACTCGACTGGAATCTCATCAGTGTAGTCAATACTGTCACCACCCGTGCTAATATTAGAATTTTCTCTTAAAAATATTCGTTCACCATGCTTAGGTATATACATAAAGTCTTTTCCTTGTTCTCGTAAAAACAACTTTTCAGGCTCCCCTAAATCTATTCTTTCCAATGGAGTCTTATATCCCTTTCCTCTCAAGGGGTCTTTGTTTTTTTCTACGACTAATTTCGTTATGTTACTATATCCATCTCCAATGACATTAGCAGGAACTCTATTAAGTATCCCAACAACATCATCACCGATAACAAGAAATCTATATTCTTTTCCATCAACAAATTCTTCAATAAGGATAGAAGCGTCATGTGTAAAAGCTATTTCTACTGCTTTTTCAAATAAGTGTTGCGAGAACCCGTTTTTTAAAATTGTAATTCCTATTCCAAAGTTTGTTGACTTTGGTTTAATAACTATATCCTGATTGCAAAACAAATGATAAGCGTTTTTTGCCTCATTTATATTATTATAGTATTCACCATTAGGAACCTTTATCCCCGCATGGTTTAGTACTTTCTTAGTTACTAGTTTGTTCTCCATAATTAAGACTGTGCTATATGAATCCAAAGACGTTTTGGTTGCTTGCTTCACATACTCTTGTTGAATTCCATTGTCCAATAATACAAAATTTTCCTGTCTGTCTAAAATCTCAAATTTCACGCCCGATTTAATCGCATTCATTAGTAGTATTTGTGTTGATAATTCAAGATCTTCATGGTGTAATAAGTTAAATTTCTTTTTTTTACTTTCCTTCAAATGAAGTTCTGCTAAATTTAAGTGATAATCAATATACGAGTCCTCCTTTACCCCCTTCGATATCACAGAAGAAATAGTTATTTCTGGATTATCAATCTTCTCTTTGGCACTTCTAATGATTTCTTTATACATATTTTCTTTTATTCCAAGTTGGCGGGCTAGATCTAACATCTTATCCAATATGTTATGTCCCCAATCATGCATACTTATTTTTTCGTGTTCATTTTTTAGCAACATTAACTGTGGCTTTCTACCTAAACTTGCAACGAGATTATGATTCTTTAACGCTATATTTTGATCAATGCTCTTCGTTTCCTTTTCATTGATAAAGAATGTGTACAGGATAAAAAGATGGAAAAATTCTAGTGTATTTAGATCTATTCCCACTTTTTGCAATGGGTTAAGATCTAAAATCCTAAATTCTACATAAGCAATGCCATCTTTACTTAATGAGCTTAAATAATTCTTTTTATCATGAGGTTTTAATTTAACTGGGCTGTAATATTCTTCAACTCCACTGATCTCTCCCGTTTTAATTAACGTGTTAAGATCACGTAAGTACTCTTCAACATTACGGTGAGAAATATGAAAGTTTGTTTTATTTCTATAACCACAAAGCCCATTTCTGAAAGAGCTTCCATATTCTAAGTTATTATGTGAACGATCATTACATGTCGAATCAAAACATTTTTCAGACACACTAGCCCCAAATAAATAGATAAGAAGCCATCTATATTTCAAGAAATTTCTACTGACTTTTAGATAAACCTCATTTTTAAACTCTTTAAATGAGGGCCCATTGCTTAATTGTTGATGTATCATTTGTAGAAAATGGTCTGTAAAAGAAAAGTTAAAATGGATACCAGAAATGAGCTGTTTTTTCTTCCCATATTTTTCAGCCAACTTCATTCTATACTCTTCAGCTCGGTGACCTTTTGCAGATGAATCATATCGAGCTATAGGAATCGATTCTTCATTAGGTAATAGAGGAGGAGCGCTTTGAGGCCATAAATATTCATCCTCAAGCTCAAGTGAGACGATATGGTTAATATTTTCAAGAAAGTTATAGCTTTCTTGTAATGTGTTACATGTAGGTGTAATCATTTCTATTTGACTTTCAGAAAAATCAGTTGTGATAAAAGGGTTTTGAAGCTTGTTTCCAAATCCTACTGGATGAGGTGATAAAGCTAATTTACCTGTACGATCGACTCTGACATTTTCCTTTTCTAATCCAAAATTCCCTTCAAATACTTCTTTTTCAAGCCCTAATGTTTTTATTGTATTTAACAAGTTTATTGTTTCCAACATCCTCATACTCCTTCTGATGTTTATTTCATCTAAATATGTTGCTCTTTTTGTAAGACTGTTTTCGCATTGATTGTTGTTTTTCGTACTAAAAAATAAATACGAAGAAGCGAAGCGTTCGTTGCATCTTATTAGGATAATTGCATAAATTAGTTTTTGTTTCCTAAATAAACGCAATCACAACAAAGTTTACGAAAATAGTCTTTTATAAACAATGTTACTATTGTTACCAAATAATAACTGTCAATAGATGTTTTATGTGGTGACATCATTGTAACGAAGAAAAATGCCACGTGAAGCTTATTTATAGTAAAAAACAATCCATGTACAGCAGCTTTAATACAAATTATTGTACATTAATCAAAAATATTTGATGATTATCTCAAAACTTAAAGTTCCCGGAAGTTTAGTACACTTATTTATCAAAGTCGATTATGATCATTAAAAACGTCTGTTAGATGTATAAATGAAAGCTTAATGCCGAGGATTCAAGTTCAAAATTCGTAACCACTTCATATGTATGAACAACATTACTAGACATTGCACTCTTTAATTAGTATTAATCAAATATTTTTGATATATGTACTCATCTTATTATGATAACCTCTAATAGTCAACTATAATTCAACTTAAATTATCAGATGTACTTTAACACACTACCGTACTGGTGTTCTGACGTTGATACATATTTCAAATTGTAGGGCATACAATCTAGTGTTATCTATCTATTGGCTGTTTTCGAATGAATTGTTTTCTCCCACCTAGCAAGCATTTCATTCTACCTTTCTACGTATAATACTCTCTGTAGCCTGACCTAGTATTTTACTTTTTATAAATGTACCATTTATCGAAAGGAGCCTAACTATCTTAAAAGGGGGATAATTTCCTTATGAGTAGATTACCTGAACCATACAAAATAAAAATGATAGAGCCAATTCGGTTGATTTCTAGAGAAGAAAGAAAACAAAAGTTAATAGAAGCCGGTTACAATCCTTTTTTATTAAAAAGTGAAGATGTATATATAGACCTGTTGACAGATAGTGGAACAGGTGCTATGAGTGACAGACAATGGTCTGGACTCATGCTTGGGGATGAATCATATGCTGGAAGTCGTAGCTTCTATTACTTAAAGGAAACAGTCCAACAATTGACAGATTATCAATATGTCATCCCCACTCATCAAGGTCGTGGTTCAGAGCAAGTTCTATTCTCACAATTAATTAAGCAAGGTCAAGCTGTGTTAGGAAATATGCATTTTGATACAACAAAAGCACATATAGAGTTGAATGGTGGAACCCCAGTGAACCTCGTTATTTCTCAAGCATACGATACATCAAATCAGCATCCTTTTAAGGGGAATTTTGATACAAATAAATTAGAATCTTATATACAACAGCACGGTGAGGAAAATATTGCTTTTATTAATGTGACGATTACGTGTAATAGTGCTGGGGGACAACCTGTTTCTATGGAAAACATAAAGGCTGTTTCCAAAATCGCCAATAAATATCACATACCTGTCATTTTCGATGCAGCCCGCTTTGCAGAGAATGCATATTTTATCAAAATGAGAGAAGATGGCTATAAAGACAAAGATATACGTACCATTGTAAGAGAAATGTTTGCCTACGGAGACGGTTTAACGATGAGTGGCAAAAAGGACGGACTTGTAAATATTGGTGGACTCATTGTAATTAAGGAAGATGAGAAATTATTTCAACAGTGTACTTCAACAATTGTACCATTAGAAGGTTTTCCGACGTATGGAGGGTTAACTGGTAGAGATATGCAAGCTCTTGCTGTTGGATTAAATGAAGTTGTTGAAATTGATTATTTACACCATCGCATAAGCCAAGTACAGTTATTAGGAAAACTATTAGTAAATTATGATATCCCCATTCAAGAGCCTATCGGAGGCCATGCCGTTTTTGTTGATGCAAAAAAGCTGTTACCACACATTGAACCTAGCGAATTCCCAGCTCATGCGTTGGCATGTGAATTATACATTGAAAGTGGTATTAGAGGTGTTGAAATCGGTTCTCTTTTATTTGGAAGAGATAATAAATCTGGAAAAGACGGATTGTCAAAGTTAGAATTACTTAGATTAACTATACCGAGAAGAGTATATACTGACAATCACATTCAATATGTTGCAGAATCGTTAGGAAAATTAGCTCGTAAGCGTTCACAAATTACTGGAGTTAATTTTACTTATGAACCAACTATACTTCGTCACTTTACAGCTCGCTTTAAACCTATCTAGCCACAAAATACACAATAATCGCCTTTTTCTATGAATGATCCATTTCATTAGAAAAAGGTTTTTTCATGGGCTGTTTTCGAATTAATTGTTCCTTTCCGTAACAATATCTAAATACAAATATAACTAACATTCTTGGCATCTCTCTCTTTTATAAAGAATATAAAAATCATATAATAGACTTCAGTATCTCAAATGTCAGTGAGAAAAGCAGCAGAGTTTTCGAAAAGAGCTTTTTCATTTATCCCCTCCTTTCAACAAAGGCAGAGCACCCTCTCTTCACGCACACAACTAATGAAAGTTGACCTGCTTAAGCACAGCTAACATTATTTTTCATCTAAGCATGAAAACTGTTCCTGTTGTTAACCACCCTGTACAGTATTTATAATAACAATTCACTGTTTTCATATTAAGTTGACCCTATTTCCCAAAGGAGGATGAAAAGTCCCAGTTACACTCATTGTGTAAGTGACTACCCTTAGTAAGAAAACATCAAATAATCATAGAGTTTTAACATTAAATGGTTACTGATTAAAATAGTTTAAATTGTTAGAAAAGTAGAAATATTTAAAATAGTTATAAAAACCTAAGGATTTATGAGCAATCTTTGCTATTTATTCATAAAATGAGGAAATTGTAGTGTTGACTCTCAACCGTTAGAATGATAAATTTTAAGAAAATTACAAAATAAAGTAAATCCAAGGATACCTTCATGTGAATGAGATCTCTTTATTTATGCTGGATGAATGATTGTATTCCTTCAACGCATTGTGAATAAATATTATTTCAGTGAAATAAGCTTCTCTGTAACGAAATACAAGCTTGTAATGACTTTACGTCGTATTACAATTAAAGTACAGAGAATTATGATGAAATATCAGAGTTTGAAGAAATAAGTACAAATTTAAAGAATTAAGTTTAACTTAACAAATATAGAACGAACATCATTCTTGTTCTATATATGAAATAAGTATGCGAACAAAAGAATCTAGTGAACTTGGTCACAAGTAACGTAGATCATGTCGACAATCTTTCCGTGGGGATTTTGAAGCAATCAACGGATATTTAATCTTTTGAAAATGCTGACCCATTGATTGTTGTGTTACGTATTAAGAAATTAACACGGATACGACTCTAGTTTCGTTGCATCTTTTGTTATGTAAAACGGTGGCAATTGTATAAAGCTTTGTTTTTTTTGTGGAATTTTTGCGTTATTAACTTGTCTTTGATAAAGCATCAAATAAATATGTTATAAATCCATTTCTTTTGTTATTTTCTCATAAAGTTTGTATTTCGAATAGCTAAACAAAATTATAGCCCTTATCCAACGTATTTAAATAATTAGTAACAAAGTATACGAAAAGAGACTCATTATTTTACTCTTAACGAATGGAGATGTTATGTATGCTTTTTAATGACAAACCTTGTGGAAATTATACGATTGATCGAATCGAAGGTGCGATCGCTGTCCTATTGTATAGGGAAGATACTTCTAAAGAAATAAATTTACCGTGTACGATGTTACCTGTTGATGCAGTGGAAGGAAGCTTGTTGGAATTATCTCTTGATAACCAAGATCATGTGCAAATTAAATTATTTCTCGAAGAGACAGAAAATGCAAGAAAGAGTGTAGAAGCATTACTACAGAAGTTAAGAGGTTGAATAAAAGCAAGCTAGCATCGTAAAGAATTTCATGCTAGCTTCAAGAAATACATGGAAAAACCCAATATATTTTTCTTATTTTTTAAACTATCTCCAAATTGCCTTCAGATTTTTTATATGTTACAAATAAACATTGATACGTAGCTCTTACTCCATGCTCATCTCGATAATTATTATCATATTGTTTAATTACTTCTTTAAAAAACGATGGTTTCTGACAAGATTTTCCTACATTACTATTATTAGCTCCTATTTTCTTTATTGCAGTAAAAAATTCATGTACTGTCTGAAAGTATTCTATTTGAATGTCTTGTTCGACCTGAAAATTTTCACTAGGTATCTTATGTTTAGTACTAAATGCTCCCTTACTCACGTTTGATAGCTCTACCATCGAGAAAAATGATTGCCCTGGTGCAGTTTCCATTCGAAGATTCAATTTCTGTTTTGCGTTCTCGTAACTTGAATGAAGCTCTCTGAAAGTAAGATTTCCAAAGGTGGAAAATGTGATTACTCCTCCTTTATTTAATGCTTTTCTTAGCTTTGTTAGCACAAGTGGCAAATTATTTAACCATTGGAAGGTTGCATTCGAAATAATTATATCGTAACCTTCTTGAAGCTCTATGTCTTCGATATCTTCGCATAGAAATGTGACGTCCTTGCCATTCAATCGCTTTCTCGCTATGTCAATCATTCCTGGAGCTAGGTCTACAGCTGTAATTTGTGCATGAGGAAAATTGGTAAATATTAAATTTGTTAAATAGCCAGTTCCGCAACCAATTTCTAAAATATTTAAACTATCCCCATGTGTAAATGATGAAAGCTTATTAATTAATTTTTGCGCCATCTTTTTCTGTACGATTGCGTAATTATCATAGGTTTCTGCTCGTTGACTAAAGCGCTTTTTTAATAGCTTCTTATCAATCATCGTCTTTCCCTTTCTTCTATAAATTCCTTAATTAAATGTGCACATGTTTCTATATTGGTAAAAAATGGCATATGGCCAGAATGATGAAGAATGTGTAGAGTTGAGTTTGCTAACTTTGTGTGAATATACTCGGAAGCTTCGACTGGGCATATATTATCTTCCACCCCATGAATTAATAAACTCGGGACATCAATGCTTGCTAATTCTCCCCGAACATCTTGCTCAATGAGGTAATCTAAACCTTTTATGAGAGAATTTAAGTCGTTATCAAGACCACCCGCTGTACACAATCGTAAAAATTTATCATAATCTCCCATTTCATGCTCATGAACAGAAAACATTGAGTGATAAAACGTCTGTAATGTTCTGCCTTTATCTCTTCTCAGTTGCTTCTTCATACGTTCTACAATTCGTGGATTCCATCCCAAGAGATAATTGTCCATAATCGTAAAACGACTCGTTCCTCCTACTAAAATTAAACCATCAATATTTTTATGTTTAGTAGCAATATTTATTGCAGCTATTGAACCCATTGACCATCCAAGAAGATAAACCTCTTTAGTTTTATCATTTTTTAAAGAGTCCACTCTTTCTTCCAGGCTTGCTCCAGAGATGATATCTTGCCAGTCAATAAAATTGAAATGAAACAATGGCTCTAGATGATTAGTCAACGAAAAAAATACTTCTTTTTCCATCCCCCAACCTGGTAACAAAACAATATGTTTTTTCGACATATTAAATCACCCCTAGACTTTTCCCAACATAAATTATCCTATCCAAAGCCCAATTAATATCTTCTCGTGCTTGAGCTGAAGTAATTGTAAAACGGACTCTCGACTCCTTCTCAGGAACTGTAGGGGGTCGAACCGGGATTGCAGCAATACCTTCTTGTTGAAGTAACTTAGCAAATTGTATTGACCGGTCATTTTCTCCTACAAGTATCGGTACAATCTGTGTTTCACTACTACATATATTAAATCCATTTCGTAATAATTCGCTACGAAAATAATAAGTTAGGTCATGTAACGACTGTCGCTCCTTACCTGCTTGTTGAACAATTTCAATTGACTTAATTATCGAGCCTAGGACAGCAGGTGGTAATGCAGTTGTATAAATCAAACTACGCATTCGGTTAATTAAATAGTCAATTAACCACTTTTCACCAACAACATATGCACCATATGAACCTAGTGCCTTGCTAAAAGTACCCATTTGGATATCCACCTTACTTTGCAGGTGCTCCATTTCTGCATAACCTGTGCCATTTTCCCCATAAACACCTGTTGCATGCGCTTCATCAACCATTAACAATGCATTATAGCGTTCTTTTAATTCGACAAGTCCTTTGAGGTCTGCAATATCTCCATCCATACTAAACACCGTATCTGTAACTATTAATTTTCTTTTCTCTATTGGTTCCCTCTGTAATAAAGCTTCTAAGTGATTTAAGTTTTTATGTCGATAACGTCTATGCTTTGCTCGACTTAAAACAATTCCATCGACTATACTGGCATGGTTTAATTTATCACTAAACACTACATCATCTCGACCGGTTAAGGCTGAAATAACCCCGACATTTGCTACATATCCACTATTAACAATTATTCCCGCTTCTGCGTGTTTCCATTTTATGAGTTCTTTTTCGGCCTTATCGTAAAGGGGGTGACTTCCAACAATTAATCGTGACGATGTAGATCCTACACCATAGTGTTGAATAGCTTCAATCATAGCATGTTTTAAACGTTCGTCTCCTGCCAACCCTAGATAGTTATTTGAGGCAAGGTTTAACATTCTTTGCCCTTCTATCGTTAACCATGTTTGATCAGCATTTTCTGTCAATACGAGAGACCTTCTCGCGGATTGGTTTTCTAATGCTAATAATTCATCTGTAATGTCTTTTTCCCATCTACTTACGTGTTCGATCGTTATTCTACCTCCTACACCATATACGTAAAGAGGCTAACTCTGAACGTCTGAGCTCGCCTCTTTTTTCTAGTATTTTATATGACTACTAAAGGGAACCTTCCTCAATTTCAAAGCCTAGGTCTTCGATCATTTGATGATCAATTGTTGCTGACTGCCCTTCTGTCGTTAGATAATCACCTACAAAGATTGAATTCGCTGCATACAATCCCATTACTTGAAGAGAACGTAAATTAATTTCTCTTCCACCTGACATTCTTATTTCTTTTGACGGATTTATCAAACGGAACAAGGCAAGAACTTTTAAGCAAAAGCGTGGATTTAGTTCATCCATTTTTTCTAGCGGCGTTCCTTCAATAGCATTTAAGAAATTTACTGGTATTGAATCAGCATCAATATTACGAAGCTCAACAGCTATGTCATATAAATCATCATGTGATTCTCCCATACCAATAATACAACCAGAACATGGCGAAATGCCGGCTCTTTTGACATTTTCCACGGTCTCAACTCGATCATCATATGAATGAGTCGTTGTTATTTTTTCATGATGTCCAGCACTAGTATTCAAATTATGGTTGTATCGATCTACTCCTGCTTCCTTTAATTGGTCCACTTTATCATTAGAAACAATACCTAAGCAGGCACATATCTTTAATGGCATATCTTCCTTAATTTCCTTTACCGCAGCAACTACTTGTTCTACTTCTTTATCTGTTGCACCACGTCCGCTTGCGACGATACAATATGTTCCTGCTTTCCTTGCCATAGCTTCACGAGCTCCACTTAAAAGCGTATCCTTATCAAGAAGTGTATATTTTTCGACTGGTGCATTAGAAACAATAGATTGAGAGCAATAACCACAATCTTCTGGGCATAACCCACTTTTAGCATTAATAATCATATTTAACTTCACTTTATTACCGTAAAAGTGCTTTCTAACTTTGTATGCTGACTGTAAAATAGGTAATAGTTCTTCATCTGGAGCTGACAGTACACTTAGTGCCTCATCTCTTGTAATTAACTCCCCTGCTAACGATTTTTCTGCTAACTTATCCCACTGTGAAACATGAATTAGATTTTCCATATAATGTCCTCCTATTTACCCTTATCTTTTATCGTAATTAATATTGTTATAGGCTTTTTTACATGTATTGCTATTAAGACTAATTTAGGAAATTAAATTTATGCAATTGACTTTATTTAAAATGAGAAAAGATATATAACTTTTTCTACAAACGGACAATCGAATGAATTTACTTACGGTTTTATTATTTTGAACTAATTACGAATTTATTGCCTTTAATAAACTAGTAATCTTTATTTTTTCATTTACCATGTCCACGACTTGTTCTCGAGTGGCCCTCTCCATCCAAGGCATAACTCCTAGTACAGGAACATCAGTAAACTCTTCAATTAAAGCTGGGTTCGTTTCTTCAGCAAGCCCGTATTCGTCTTCTTTCAAACCATTTATAATTACACCTAAAACATGAAGCCCAGATCTTTTGGCAAATTCAATTGTTAGTAACGTATGGTTAACAGTACCTAGGTTTGGTCGTGCGACGATTAATAATGGCAGACCAATCTCTTTTGCAACATCAGACACTAGATAGTTTTTGCCAAGAGGAACTGCCAAACCACCAGCACCTTCTATTAAAAAAGTACTATGTGTTTTTTTTACGCGATGCCATGATGCAATTACATCATCTAGCGATACATGTCTTCCTTCTCTCCTTGCAGCAACATATGGTGCAAGTGGTTCTTCGAATTGATATGGATTAATATCTTCTAATGAATTGCCATCAAGTGACATCTGCTTTAAACATGCTGCGTCACTTTGTGGATCTTCACGACTCATTCCACTAAGCATTGGTTTAAACACACCGACGTCATGACCTCTATCTTTTAATACAGCTGCTAAAGCCCCCGTAACGAAAGTTTTTCCTATTTCTGTATCTGTTCCCGTTACAAAAATACCGCTACTCATTATATTAAGACCCCTCAGTTATTGTATAAATTGCTTCTTTCATAATTGACATCATCGCTTGAAGATCGTCATTAGTACTCGCCAATGGTGGCATAAACACGATAACATCTCCTAGTGGTCTCGTAAGCATTCCTAGTTCCCTCATTTTCAATGTTACGTTGTAGCCAATACGCTTTTCCCACTGAAACGGCTCTTTTGTTTGTTTGTCTTTTACAAGTTCTATTCCTGTCATCAAGCCCACTTGCCTAATATCTCCAACATGTTTTAACTCATGAAATTCTTCAAATATTTGATGGACATCTGCTGACTTCTTTTTAACATTGCCAACTATATTTTCATGCTCAAATAACTTAAGGTTAGCTAAAGCTACAGCACATCCTAATTGATTTCCTGTATAAGAATGACCATGAAAGAATGCTTTCATTTTCGTATAATCATCATAGAAAGCCTCATAAATTTTCTCGCTCGTCATCGTAATTGCAATTGGAAGATATCCCCCTGTCAGCCCTTTACCAGCTGTCATAATATCTGGTACGACCCCTTCATGATTACAAGCAAACATCTCCCCAGTTCTACCGAAGCCAGTGGCAACTTCATCAGTAATGAGGAGTACATCATATGATTTACAAAGCCTTTCGACTCCTGATAAGAAACCCTTTGGCATGTTAATCATGCCTCCGGCACCTTGCATCATTGGTTCTAATATTAAGGCAGCAATCTCGTTATGACGCTCTTCAAGTAGTAATTGCAATTTGTTTAAGCATTCGTCACGACAAACATCAGCATTACCAGATGGGTGTCGATATATGTATGGATACGGTGTTTTATAGCTGTCAAACATTAATGGTTTATACACTTTATGAAATATATCTATGTCGCCAACACTTACAGCACCAACAGTATCACCATGATATCCGTTGTTCATTGTAATAAACTTTTGCTTTGATGTTTTACCAATGTTTCTCCAATATTGGAAAGCCATTTTTAGCGCAATTTCAACTGATGTTGCACCACTATCTGAATAAAATACTCTATCAAGTCCAGTAGGTGTTAGGTTAACGAGCTGTTCAGCAAGCTCCGTTGCTGGTACATTTGTCATTCCTAGTAAGGTTGAATGTGCTATTTTGTCAAGCTGCGAACGAACCGCATCATCTAGCTCTTTTTTTCTATGTCCATGAACGTTTAACCATACAGAAGAAAAGCCATCATAATAGACCTTTCCTTCAGTATCTTTTAATGTAACCCCCTCTCCACTTTCAATAATGAGAGGATCCCTTTCATAGTCTTTCATTTGTGTAAAAGGTAGCCACAAATGCTTTTTACTTTTTTCAATTAATTGCTCATGATCATTCATTAACAATACCCACCCCTTTTGTTAACCAAAATTAAAAATTAGTTAACATATAGCTATTTTAATCTAACCATGTCGCTATTAATCTGTCAAGATTACTTACAATATTATGTAGGCAACGTACATTTATAGCCTAAGATTATTTCAACTGAACAACCTAAGAATCTAAGTAAACATTAACCAGCTGACATTCTATTGCTTTGTGGCTAATGTTAATATTTGTGATATAGTAGAACATTTTTGGTATGACGCAATTCAAAGTTGAATTAATTTCTTATGGAGATTAAAACAATTATTGCTCAAAAAAGTATTGTTGTTAGTAGCAAAACGAAGAGAATTGCAAGAGGATGGATATTAATGTTAGTATCGTAGTCATCTGCATGGCTTCATCTATATTAATGAAGGACAAAGGGATAAAAGACATAATGATGATCCAAAAATGACCATTTTTAGAATGAGAAATGTAGTTTAACGAGTTATACATAGCTACAAGTAGGAAAAGTAGAATTACACCTCCCATTGTGGTTGAATGATGAAATGGTCGTAACTGATTTTCTAAGACATTTTCTTTTTCATTACGACTTTGTGAAAGATATAAAAAATCACCTCAAAGCGTACACCAAATTTTAGACGTGGAATTCTTGAAAGTAATATAATAATTTATCTCCATTTAGATAAAAGTATGTATTGAATCGAGCTAAAAAATATTCAAACCGTTTCATTAATTATGATACATATTGCATGAAATTGATATAAACACCCTAGGACAGAGATACATACTAATAAAAATGCTTGGCATATAATATAACATCTCCTTTCATTTTAAGACCTTCCTTAATTTTTCATCATTTTTTTCTGGGGAGGTCTTTTTATTTGTTCATCAAATTAATTTAGGAATTTCTTTTTGATTTCTGGCGTAGGTAACATACATTCTGTTCTACGCCCAAACCATTTAAAGCGGTTTTTTGCTACCCAATCGTATATATAATCACGAATTGGGACAGGTATGATCATACACAGATAGAACACCTTCCATAAACCTGACAAATATTTAGACACTTGAAGTGCTGCGGTTGACTTTATATAATATTTATTCCCATCTATAAAAACGAAGCTATCAACATTCGTTGGAATTTGATATGTGACTAACAATTCCTTTGCAGCTTCTGACTGCATAGCTGTAAAACGCAATGCATCTCTCTTATCTCTCTTTAATAAAAACTGGACAGCTCCGTTACATAAATTGCAAACCCCATCAAAAACAATAATCGGAGTGGTGTTGTCTTTATTCATCATTCATCTCCACCTTGTTGTTTATTATGTTGAACTTATTCGACTTTAGATTAAATAACGGTACCATTATCAAATGGTAAGTTCTAGTTAGCACATAAAATTTAATACTAATGCCAAGAGTATTGATCTTTTTCAGTCAATTCCTGAAACAGATTGTTTTCACTATGGTTGTTATGTATTTCGTATGAAGATATACACAATAATAGAACTAGCTCATAGTGGCGTTTTTTCACATGAAATTGTTCAACCTTTTATTAAGTACTTTTCGTAAACTTTGTTGGTATTTTCAAAATAGGCATTATGATAAGTTTTAATAGAGCTCCATAATTGTAAGAGAAGACCTGATATCACGAACGCTAGTTGTTTACGTGCTGATGTTAGAACGTATTCAACAATCAATACGAAAACCACCTTAAAATAACTACTATCGCAAAAAAGGATTAATGTCTACAATACATACTTTATACATTAAATGTAATATATGTCCATACACTAAATACTACTTCTACAACTTAGACTGATGCTTGTGGAAGATTTATTAAAATTTGGAGGGAAAATTGTGACGAAGAATACGGTAAGCTTGATCGTTACTATTGTTGTTGTAATTATCATTGTTATTTTACTTCGATAATGCTTAAACATAATGTATTATCATTCGATTTATATACGTAATTAATAACACCTATAATATATATACTCATAAAACGTAAAAAAGGGTATTCCTTATGTCGATTATGAACGACTAGGATACCCCTTTTCATTTATATACTTGTCAATAATCTTCTGTACTGAAAATCATCTTCGTAATAGTTTCTTTGGCTATCTTTTACTTAATTCAGAAATGGTGTTTTGGGCATCGACATATTCTTTGTACATATTGTTTACAATTGTATCTACTGATTCAACAGCTTTAATTGACCCTACACCATGACCTGACGACCAAATATCCTTCCATGCTTTTTTATCAGATTGTGGGTTATTAAAGTCAACACTTGCTTTTGCTGTTAGTTTTTCCGGATCGAGACCTGCTAATTTAATGCTAGGTGTAAGCATATTTGCAGGGATACCTGTAAAAGCATCAGTACAAATTATATCCTCACACGAAGAGGAGACTAACATGTCCTTATAATCTTCTGTCGCCATGCTTTCGCTAGCAGAAATAAACCTTGTCCCCATATAAGCGAGGTCAGCCCCAAGAGCCTGTGATGCTAAAATTGCCCGTCCATTTGAGATTGATCCTGCTAGTACTAAAATACCATCAAAAAATTCACGAACCGCTTGAACAAAAGCGAATCCAGAAATTGCCCCAGTATGTCCTCCAGCACCAGAGCTTACAAGTACAAGTCCATCTACATTAAGAGAAGCTGCTTTCTTAGCATGTTTTATAGAATTAACATCCGCAAAAACTTTACCTCCATATGAATGTACAACTTCAATTACTGCAGCTGGATTACCAAGCGCCGTAATAACTATTTGTGGTTTATATGTTTTAATTAATTGTAATTCTTGATGCAACCGTTCGTATGTCGAATGGACAACTAAATTCGCTGCCCAAGGCGCAACTTTTTTATTAGGATTTGCAGTCTTATAGTCACTTAACTCTTTTGTAATGGTAGCCATCCATTTCTCTAATATGTCAATTGTACGAGCATTAGGTGCTGGAAATGATCCAATTATTCCTGCTTTACACTGTGCTAAAACTAGCTCAGGTCCAGAAACTAAAAACATTGGTGCACCAATTACAGGTAGTGTTAGTTGTGAGCTAATTTCGTTAGGTAATTTCATTTCAATCACTCCTTAATCATTTACTTACTTGTAAGTAAATATTGTTATTATTCAGAAGATTAACATAATAATTATTATTGTGCAATTATTGGTGCTTCATATTGAAGAATCATACAAAATTTTTACTAGCTACAATTAATACTAGATCATTGAGATATTCGAATGGTAATTAGGTCGAAATTGTGCTAAATCGGACAAATTCCATGAAATTTTCTGTCCTATTTTTATTAATCTCATGTACAATAGGAATAAAAGTATTTTTCAATAGAATTTGTGTAAATGGGTTGTGTATAATCTAGCCTACTTCGTTAATTACCCTTTTAAAGTTATTAATTTTACAGTTCTTCACGTAAACACCGTAGAAGAGAAATTATAAAGAAGGATGAGAAATTTGAAAAGAGGATCAAAAGACGTAACTCCTGAAAAAATTATAGATGTAGCAAAAGAATTATTCTTTAGAAATGGATATAAAACAACTAGTTTAAAAGAAGTAGCTGATGCTCTCAATGTGACTCGACCAGCAATTTATCATTATTTTAAAAGTAAAGATGAAATTATTTTTTCAATTATTGATAAAGTTACTTGGAAAATTACTGATTTTGCAAAAATCACTTTAGCAAGAGAAGATATCAAGGATCATGAAAAATTTCATTTGCTCGTGAAACAGCATATTTTATTAATCTTGGAAAACAAAATGGACATTGGCTTGTTTTTTGATGAAAAAAAGAATTTATCAAATGATTTAATTAATAACTCATTACAGCATATCCGTTTGTATTATAAACATGCTACTGAACTATATAAAAAGGCTGTAGCATCAGGTGATTTCGTAGATATTCCACCGTCTATCGCAGTGCAAACGATTTTCGGATCATGTAATTGGGCTTATCAATGGTACGATGCTAACGGTCACCTTTCAAAAGAAGAAATTGCAGAAATGATGTCTTCATTGCTATTAAACGGTTATAGAAGTAAATAAAAATATGAAGGAGGCGGACAATGAACAAATCGGTACTAATGGCTTTCTTTTTCATGTTGATTTCAACTTTGATTTGGAACGATAGTGTTCATGCTCAAAGTAATAATAGAGTTGAAAATGCAGAAGACATTACTTTAAATAGTGAAATTGAAACTATTCATGAATTAGATGGTTCAGTATACTATTATTCATTTTCAATTGAACGACATGGAAAATTCATACTGGAGCTACTAACTGAGACAGAAATAATAGATACATATACCATCCTAGATAAAAATAAAGAAGAAATACTATCAAACCCTGCATCCTCAACGTGGATTTTAGGATTACCAAAGGGATCATATTATTTAGCAGTTTCTACAAAACAAGATCCAGCTGTAAATGCCGAATCATTTACTTTACAAATTAATTTCGAGATAGACAAATATTTCAAAAACTCTTTAGGGACAAACGAAATAGCAAGTGCAACACCTATTGCATTAAATACAACCTATCAAGGTTTTCATTATGCAAATGAGAATGACTACTTCACATTTCAACTCACTCAAAAGAAACGAGTTGGTATAAAAGGAACTTACGCTAATGCAACCTTGTATGATTCTTTAACGTTTAAGTTACTAGATGAAGAAATTAATGTTATCAATTATACTCTAGCTACACCTGAAGGAGGCTTTTTTGAAGCTGAATTAAGTGAAGGAACATATGTTATTGATGTGTGGGGTTCTTCTCCAGAAGGATATTATGACCTTGAGGTAACAACTAGTGATTTTAAAGATGTAGCTTTAAATCATTGGGCAGTAAAGGAAGTTCAATTTTTATCAGATTTTGATATTATTAAAGGTTATCAAAATGGTAACTTTGGTCCTGATGATGAGGTTAGACGTGGACAGGCTTCACTTATGTTCGTAAGAGCTCTGAATCTTGACCTGGATAACAGGCCTAATCCAGGATTTGAAGATATAACAACTGATCATATTTATTATAAAGAAATCGCAGCAGTAGTTGATGAAGGAATCTTCCCTAAAGGAGAAACATTCAATGCTTTCGATCCACTGAAACGTAGTGACATGGCCTTTGCTCTAGTAAATGCCTATCATTTACAAGGTACTTATAACGGGGACATTGTTGATGTTGATAAGGAAGAACCAAATTACCCCTATATCAATACATTAGCTGCTAATCAAGTTACTAACTTATATAGTGATGGCACATTTAAACCAGAAAGTGTAGTCAATAGAGCACAGTTTTCAGTGTTTTTCGCTAGAATTCTTGACGAAAGATTTAAGTAAGAATGTGATTAAACATGAACTTGTATACGTCAAAACAACATTTCGATCATAATTATGTGAATGAATTGTAGTTGTAGCAACAATCCCCTGGAAGCAACTGCTTGCACAGAACAAGCATCTAATGAAAAAGATAATTTTTCATTAGATGCTTTATTTTTTAGAAGCCCAATCGTACACAGCCCCTTCCTTATCTATCCCTTTTTCTACTTTTATTTTCAATAACATGACAAAAGTTTCTTCTTCGATCATTTCGTTAATTCCAGCCTGAGTATAGTAGTCATACGTGCGTAAAACTGCTTCATCATTATGTCGGAAGATTGCTAATACCCTTGTTTCTCCTGATTGTAATTGAATCGTTTCGTCTAAAAAAGCATAATCGAATTGTATTGCACCTGTAGAAAAATATGACTCATTTACATCTAGGACTTGTGGAATTTGATAAACTCCGGGACCATATAAAAAGAACAATTCGTGATCTGCAGAATCAATCGTACCAAACCCTATTGAGCCTGTTGAAGTTTTACTTGGAGCTCTTCCATAGGATAACTGTATTAGCGGAGAAGCTTTTAGCTGTTCTCCATCTTCATATCCTTCAACCCAAATATTAACCCAGCTCTGATCTGCATATGGAAGTTCAAGACTAAAATCAAGTAGCCACCCTATGTTTAATTCTCTAAAGGTTTTCTGATGAGATGAATCTTCCTTTTTTGAAACATATGCGACGTAGTCGACATTTTCCTCAGTTGTTGTTTCCTTTGAACATGAAGATACAGCCATTATAGATAAAAATAGTAATATTAAAAATATGTTACGAGGAATCAACCGTCAGTCACCTCCCTAACAAGATGTATCAACAGATATTTTTAAATGATATGTTCATTAATATGATAAATCCTTATAAATGATATTTTCATTTTCGACGAATAAAACGTGTGATAATGAAGGGTTTTAATATTTAGTACTATGAGCTACTATATCTCAATTTTGATCTAGTCATTGTATGAACTTTAAATTTCATCATGATTACTATATTACTAGTAATATTTCACACAAGAATAACTAAGCCCTTTATTTTATAAAAGCTACCTATAAATTCAATAGAACTTTCAATTTCTCTTAAATACACATTACTTATGTTAAAATCTATACTTCCTAGATTTATATTATTGTTAAATTCTGCTCTTATTGAAATTAATCGTTTGTCATAAATGTGCCCCACTTACGATTATCAAAATGGGATCAATTAACCTTTTACTTCAACATAAAATTCTATATAATCATCATCACTAATTAGAAGCTGTTTTAGGTCGTGTACCTCAATAATTTTTCCCATTAATTGAAGCTTGTTTTTCAGCGCAAACATCTTAATACGCTCCGTAAATTTGCTACTCTCCTCAAGCTTTTCTCTAGGATAGTAAAAATGGATAAAAGTAGAATCAACATAAACAACATCTGCATTGTTAGGAACTTCAATATAAATATCATGATTCTCTAAAGACTTTGTGCCAAAATCGGTTATGAAGATTTGCTTATCCTTCAAAAAATCTCCATCAGAGAAATTTGCGGGAGTATTTGTATGAACCTTCTTCAATTTAAATGTCTTATTAATAACTTCAAAGTGATCATTTCTAGTAGTTGGCAAGTCTTTTGCCCTCTTTAACACATTTCTTTGATTAATCAATTTTTCTATTTCATTATCTATTTCTTTAATATAATGACTAATGATGTCTTTTTTTTCATCAATATCTTCTTTATTCAATAGTTCTTTAATATTTGAAATACTCATACCTAATTCTCGATATAAATTAATTTTAAAGGTTTTGAAAAAGTCCTCATCTGTAAATACATTGTAATTATTGTCATCCTTGTTAATATCAAGAATCCCTTTTTTCTGCCAATGTCTTATAGTATCTTTACTAATGCCTACGTATTTACTTATTTGACCCATTCTATATCTATTATTCAGAAGATCGACCTCCATGAAAAATTATAATATATTTTTTTGTTGACTGTTGACTTGGTCAACACCTTAAGGTTTTACTTGAGGTGAAAAAAATGAATAAAAAAGAATTCACAAAAATTTACAAGGAATATTCACATAGGGTTATAACGACAAAATTGGTTATGGCTCTTGCATCAAGCGCTGACCACATTATAGCAGCAACTTTTATCAGTTCAGCGGTTCTCGCTTCGATAACATTAATAAACCCAATGTTATTTTTCATATTTGCCTTTGCATTTATGTTTACATCTGGATTAGGTTCCTACATTGGATTACTCATAGGAAAGCAAGAGATTCATAAAGCTAACCAAACCGCAAGCTTTATAATCATCATTTTCTCTGTCTTAGCAGCATTATTATCCATTTTCACATCTACTAATGCCAGTAAGGTTGCAAGTTTATTGGGGGCATCAGGCGATTATCACCTAATCGCTACACAATATTTGAAATATTTATCTATTGCCTTTTTTCCACAAATGGTGTCATTAGTTTTAGACAGTCTGGTAATGAATGATGGAAGTCCTAAGTTTAATTTTAAAGTAAATATTGTAACATTAGTCATGAATGTTGTTTTAAATATTATCTTTGTAGTAGTTTTCAATCAAGGTGTAATTGGACTAGCTATAGCTACACTTATTAGTCACAGTTACCATTTAATTGCAGATATATTTTATCTCTTATTTAAATCAAAAACAATAAATATTAGTTTTCCTAAGATGAACTTCAAAGCACTTAAGAGAGTGTTATACAACGGAAGTAGTGACTTTTTCAGTGTCTTTATCGAATCAATCATGATTTTTATTATAAATATTTCGATCTTAAAATTCCTTCCTAACGAATATCTTGAGGCATATGCAGCGTCATCAATATTTACACTATTTATAACAAAGATATATTTAGGCTCACAAACTGGATTACAGCCTATAACCTCAAGGTTGATGGGAGAAAAAAAATACATTGATTTAAAAAGACTTTTTGTTTTCTCTTTGAAAAGAAGTACAATATATGCATTTGTGTTCTATATAGCACTTATTCCTATCGTATGGTTTGGACTACCTTTTCTATTAAATGATGTTCAGTTAAATAAAGTTGCTTTCACTTTATATTTAGGAGTTGGTTTTGCAGCTGTACTATCCAATGTAGGAATACAATCGTCCATTTATTTCACATCAATAAATCGCCCTTTAGAGTCATTAGCTGTTGCTGTTTTAAGAACATTAATTTTAATTCCTCTATTGAGTTATACTATGATTTGTATATTTAAGGTGGCCGGAATTACACTTGGGTTATTAATTCCAGAAATATTGTTAACTATAGGGTTTATCTATTACTTTAAAAAGTTAGATCTATCACAATTAAAGGTGTAACTGGAATTTTATTTAAAATATAACCCTTTTTAAATTAGAGCAATTCCAAATACTCTTAATGAAGGTCAAAAGCAAGGAATAGGAACACTGATATTAAATAATTAAAAGCTAGAGGGAACCTTATCGTAGAATGGGACTTTTATATAAAAACAAAGCAAATTCAAAGTTTTTTTGTAGCAAATGCTGAAACAAACATATTATAGTTGGGAGATAAGAATATGATTAGTAATAAGTGGAAAATAAGAAAAGCGAAGGTTAGTGATGCAAAGGATCTTAAAAACTGTATGGATGCATCTTACTCGGTGTACATGAATAGATTCAAAGAGAAACTTCCACCGATGAATGTTGATTATGAAGAGGAGATAGCATTATATCCGGTATGGGTAGCAGAATCTGATAAAGACGTAATTGGTGGTCTGATTTTGTTGTTTGAGGATGAATATTCTACTATAGCTAATGTGGCAGTACATCCTAACTATCAAGGAATAGGTTTAGGAAGAAGTCTTTTACAATTTGCGGAAACAGAAGCAAGAAGCAGAGGGTATATGGAAATACGGTTAGCAACTCATGTATTATTGACAGAGAATATTTCTTATTATCTACATTTAGGTTGGATTGAGTTTGATCGGGACGCTAAGCGTGTTTATATGAAAAAAAATATATAAAGTTAAAGTATATCACGATCTACTTAGCATGCCTTAACCTAATAAGTGAATCTATTTTCGTTCTACAAGTTTTAATTCTTAACCGACAAATACATATAACCAAGCGCAAAATTTGGTTATATGTATTTGTAAAATTGTAGAACATTCTTTTTCACAATACTAATATATATAAATAAAATTGTTTTAATTATGTATACTTCAAATCTCACTTAAATGTTGAATAGTCAGTGTTTTAAAAAATGGAGATTATCAATAATTTTGTAGTTTACTGTTTAATTTTTTCAAGTTCATCTTTTATTCTTAAACATTTATTCATACGTAAGAAATTATATCTTGATACTAGCATAAGAAAAAGCCCCGTTATTTTCTTATACCCCCAATAACCTGAACCTTCGTTAAATAATGCTTCATCAAACAATCTTTGAATTTCGATTTTCAAACCCTTTCTGTTTAAGTCGATTTTAAGGTCTACCTCACCTTTCACATCTTTTAATAAAGGATGTATATGTGAGATGGTATACTAATCAGTGAAATTTAAAAAAGTGTCTCTTGCTTCACACACTATATAGTGAAAGCTAGAGACACTGACATTATAATTCGTTAATGGTAACTTTTCTTCTAGCTAACCACCTGGACAGTAATCCATGCTTGGGTGATAAGAAAAATGTAATAGCGAAGATGATCCCAGCAGCTGTTGCCATTGCTCCAGCGATTGATACATTCCATAAGACGGCTGCATAGTAGCCAAGAACAGCTGCTAACACCCCGATAATAGCACTTATGACGAGCATGATGCTAAGCCTTTCTGTTAATAAATAGGCTGTTGCACCAGGTACGATGAGCATTGCAACAACAAGAATTGCCCCTACACTATCGAAGGATGCAACAGTCGAAATGGATACCATCCCCATAAGTAAATAGTGTATAAACATAACTGGAATTCCTAATGCTAACGCCATTTCTGGATCGAAGGAAGCTATTTTTATTTCCTTATAAAATAAAATAATCAAAATGAGGTTTATGACAAGTACAGAACCTAACATCCATACTGCCTTTGGACCTAAATCGTAGCCCGCAATTTCAATTGTATCCCATGGGATAAATGTGATCTCACCCATCAACGCATGATCAACATCTAGATGTACATTATCAGCGTATAATGAGAGTAGAATAACACCGACTGCAAACAACGAAGTAAAGACTACACCTATAGCTGCATCTGATTGTACTCCACTTGAATCAAGAAGCTGAACAAAAAAAGCAGTAAGTAAGCCTACGATAACAGCCCCTATTAGCATGTTTATCCCGTCTAAGCTATTGCTTATTAAATAAGCTCCAACAATCCCTAATAAAACTGTGTGGCTAATTGCATCTGCAAGCATCGCCATTTTACGCAATATTAAAAAACATCCGATCATGCCACAAGTAATACCTACAAGTGAACCAGTAATGATTATCCAAGCTGCATAACTCATGAGCTTGCCCCTCCATGTCCTTTTACCTTTTGTCGATGCGTTTCAGTTGTTGTAGGGCTAAAAACAGTGTGTAAGCTGCCTTCCGAACTAGGCACAAGCTTTGGTTGCCTTCCGTGTTGAATTAATAATTGCTTCAACTCGTCAACTACATTTTTCGGTAAATCTAATATTGATGAATGATTATCATGTTTTACATGAAGTGCTGCAAATTTCATCTCGTGCATTAAATAAATTTCCATTAATCTATGTTTTAATACTACATTATAAGCTTCATATAAACCTTTTTCGGTTAAACGCCATGAAAGATTATGTTCTTTTTTCACAATACCTTCTTTTGAAAATTTCAATAATACTTTGTTTAACTGCCGACTCGATAGAGGCCGTTTTTTGTTAATCTCTCTTGCTTCAATTGCACGGAGATAATGACTATTGTCAGTATTAATCATTTCTTCAGCAATATCATATAAAGATAGTAATATATTTTCCTTCGCTACGAGTTTTCTAAGCTTTAGCAAACGAATTCCTTTCATTAATAAGCCGCGATTTGGTGCAAAAATCATCGAAACAAGAAAGATGATAGTTGCTGCAACGATGATTAACGGGCCTGTAGGCATACCTGTTGTTGTCGTACTAATTAAAGTGCCTAATATTCCTGAAACTGCACCTATTGTACCAGAAATGATGACCATGTAATCAAGCCTCTCTGTCCAATATCGCGCCGCTATGGCTGGTGTAATAAGCATAGCTGCCATGAGGACAACTCCAACTGCTTGTAAGCCAATGACAACTGCCCCAACTATTAGTACCATTAGTAATGCATTTAATACACCCGTTGGTAATCCAATCCCCTTTGCAAACTGAGGGTCAAATGTTAGAAGCTTAAATTCTTTAAACAATAGTAATGTAATAACGAGCATCGTTATAGCTACACCAGATATAACTTTTACATCCGTACCTATTAGCGATGCAGCTTGCCCAAAGATAAAGTCGTCTAAACCGCTTTGATTCCCGGAACTGTTTTGTGCAATAAATGTTAATAAAACAATTCCAAAACCAAAAAACACAGATAGAATTAAGCCAATCGCTGTATCTTCCTTAATTCTCGTAAAGGATATTATAGACTGAATAAAATAAGTTGCTATTAAGCCTGAAATTGCTGCACCGATTAGAAATAACACAATTGACTTTGAACCGTAAAGTAAAAAAGCAATACATATCCCAGGTAAAGCAGCATGTGCCATCGCATCTCCTAGTAAACTCTGCTTTCGAAGTAATGCAAAGCTCCCTAACACACCACTAGCAATCCCTAATAAAACGGTTCCTATTAACACCCATTGAGTATTTGCATCTGATAACGTGCTAATGAGTGTAGCCCACATAATATTTCACTCCTATTGTTCAACTAATGCATTTCCGTGTTCAAGAAATGCCAATCGTCCACCGTATGTTTTTTGTAAATTATCAATTGTAAATACTTCTTCTGTAGGACCAATTGCGATTTTCCTCATGTTTAAAAGCAGCACCCAATCAAAATATTCCTTTACTGTTTGTAAATCATGATGTACAACGAGCACTGTTTTTCCTTGTGATTTTAATTCTGTCAATAAAGCAACGATTGCTTTTTCAGTAGCTGCGTCGACACCAACAAAAGGTTCATCCATAAAATATACTGTAGCATCTTGTGCCAATGCTCTTGCAAGAAATACACGTTGCTGTTGTCCACCTGATAACTGACTAATTTGTCTATTAGCAAACTCCTTCATCCCAACTTTATCTAGACAAGAAAGAGCAAACTCTACATCCTTCTTATGCGGCCTGCGAAACCATCCAACGTGACCGTATCTCCCCATTAAAACTACATCTAATGCATTTGTTGGGAAATCCCAATCAACAGAGCCTCTTTGTGGTACGTACCCTACAAGCTGTCGTTGAGCTTTATACGGCTTTCCATAAATTTGAACATCTCCACTTGCCTTAGGAATTAACCCCAGTATTGCTTTAATTAACGTCGACTTCCCAGCTCCATTAGGACCGATTACACCTATAAGCTTTCCCTCTGGAACAGTGAAGCTCACTTCTTGTAATACGGGCTTGCGATGATATGCAACTGTGACGTTTTCTACTTGTACTGGATTCATCATTTATACTCCTTTACACATTATTTCAACGCTGAAACAATCGTATCAATATTATGCATATACATTCCTTCATACGTACCTTCTTCAGTTCCTTGTTCCCCCATTGCATCTGAATACAATGATCCCCCAATTGTTACTTCATGTTCTTGTTCTTTTGCACCTTCAACGACAGCATTAATTGATTTTTCGGAAATACTACTCTCAATAAATACTGCTTTAATTTTTCTATCAACTAATAAATCTACTAAATTTTGAACATCTTTTAGACCATACTCTGCATCAGTACTTAACCCTTGTAAACCCATTACCTCAATACCATATGCATCCCCAAAATAGCCAAATGCATCATGAGCTGTAACAAGGACACGACTTTCTTCTGGTATTTGAGCAAGCTGTTCTTCAGCGTACGCCTTTATTTCTTTTAAAGTGTCAATATACTTTTCAGCATTGGCATGATAAGTATCCGCATTGTCAGGGTCCAACTGTGCTAACCCCTCACTAACGGCTTTTACAGAATATGCCCAAAGGTCAGTGTCAAACCAAACATGTGGATCTACAGCTTTTGTATCTCCTTGTTTTGCTATCAACATATCTTCAGGAACTGTCTCACTTACAGCATACGTAGGCTTTTCAGCTCTCATTTTTTCAAATATTTCGTTCATTTTTCCTTCTAAATGTAGTCCGTTATAAAAAATAATATCTGCTTCACTCAATTTCTTAATATCCCCTTGAGAAGCTTGAAATAAATGAGGATCTATCCCAGGCCCCATAAGTGGCGTTACTTCCACATACTCACCGCCTACATTTTCAACAATATCTGCGATTTGACCGATTGTCGTCGTAACCGTAATCAGGCCATCTGATTTATTAGTTTGTGTTGTATCATCACTACATCCAGTAGCTAAGATGATAAAAGTTAACAAACTAGTAAGCAATAACATTAGTTTTTTCTTCATATTAAACCCTCCGCTTTATCTGTTTTTGATTAACGCTATTTTATTGGACTAGTGCAACTTTCGAACAAAAAAATAATGTTCTATAGCTATTTTTATTAAATTAGCCCAATAATATAGGAAGTTTAAAATACATTTTCATTACCGCCAATTAAATAGTCAAAGACAATTGTTTTTCCCTAAGGAAACTTTATCAAAAGATATGCCCATTTGTCAATAATGAAATTCATTATTAATCAGTTAACAACATATATCCAACTGTATCATATGATTATTACAGATTAATTGTCAAATCCTCATAAATGTTCATTGAAGCCTATAGTCTTGTTAAGACATTTGTTGATTTCCTTTATATTGTTTTGTCTTTCCACTAACGAACTTTAGAAACTTTTTCATCCTATTCTTTTCAATACAGAAACGTATGTTTCAGTGAGTCCTGTTTATCAAATATTTCTCCCATTATTGTTGTCACTCGAAGTTATGTTTTTCTTTTAATTGAAATGATAGGTTATCTACATTTATAAGTTGAAACTTTTCCATTCAACTTCTCAATTGCTCTCTTCCCAAAATGAAGCATATAAACAGTATGATTATTAGACTTTCTAGATTTCAAACTTCCATAATATTGAGCTATAATAGAAAAATTCGCTAATCTTATTTTAGATTAGCGTCATATTGCAGAAGACTCGAATTATAATAATCTTAAAAGAGAGAATAAAAATAGTCTTCAAGAAAAGCCCCCGTTTGCTGAATGCTAAAATGGAAACAACTCATAAAGATTTAGAAATATGAACGATTTCTTTAATAACAGAATCAACTTCCTTGTTATCTTTAATTATAAATAAATGATCTGCATCTCCCTCTTCTGGATCAACAACACCATCTAATTGTGATTCAGCCTGTTGTCTCAAGAGCACTTCCTTAAAATTTGAATAAGGTCCCCTGAATATATTTGTACTTCGTTGACTATGAATAACACGGTCATAGAGAATTTCATCTGGAATATCAAAATGAACCAATATACGTACAAACTCATCTTTATCATATATTTCCTCCAGCAAAAACTTTCTCCCTTTTCTAGTTCGATTTGCACTGCAAGAAATAATATGAAAGTCCGTGTGTTCTTTGGCATAATTAACAATTAAGGTTGAGATAGAATGCTTTAGAATGTTAGGTCCTTGTTTTGGTTGTAGCTTCTCGTAATATGTATTTATAAATTCAGCATGGTTATCTTGATCCATTACAAAAGAATTATTTAACTTTTTCTCTAAAGCTTTTGCAAATGTAGTTTTTCCACTATGAGTTTTACCTACTGTGATAATAGCTAATCTTTTCATAATTCCCCTTACGTTCTTTACTTTTTATTAGGCTCTTTTCTTCTCCATAAATACCTTTAGCACTTCCCTAATGTATGGATCCCAACTGTCTGTATGAACTTCACCACATATTACATCAGGATTAAATTCATTTATTAATTTTTCTATTAGAGATAACGGTAAATGATATTTCTCTTGCCATTCTCCATCAAGTGTCATCCCTAACATTCCTACAGCAGTCATCACTTAAGCCTCCATAAACTAGTTTTCCTTTGTTATAATGCTCCCTGATTACACATTATTTCAAATATTAAATATTTTAACAACTCCTTATTCCACAATTTGTCCTAAAAAGAAAAAAACGCCTATCTAGATTGCAGATTTGCGCCTATAGTTGAATAGTATTTTCATGTTGTCATTCCATTAGTAGCTAAGCCTCTATTACCACTTACCATCTCATGTTATTTTATTATGTTGAAAAAAATTTCAAGTTAATGTGTTTTACAAGGAACTGTCATCCCATCAATAATCAATTCCCCCATACACATATCATCTGGCCCTTGCACTTTACATGTCGCTTCTACTTTCGTTACGTTTTCAAAGGAAAAAAGTTTGTTAAAACTAACTGTATCTAGCGTTACGGTTTGTACTATACCGTTTGTAGTAAAATTTACGTCTAATTCTCCTCCTTGTACTACATTGCCTACCAAATTGATACAGACTTCGCCATGAAGATCTACTGCCCTACCATCGTAAAATTGAGCTGTTTGCCCTTGTTGTAGCATGTACATTATAACTGCATCTTCCACGATTAATTGACACGGACAATCACACTTATTTTCTTTTTGAATTGAACTTCCACAACAAGAACTAACTTTCTTATATTGACTCATCATTTAACCTCCAACTTCCCAGATTATTATGATATCTTATGTCGATATTCATAACTTGACTGGGTGTATGATGCTTCAATACTTTTTCATGTTTTATCATTGAACACAGTTTTTAATATGTTTACTTAATAAGAGTCACAATAATCCACAATGCAATTACGATTACAAGGTATGATAAGATTCTTAATCCTCTAATATATCCTCGTTTTTCTGAGTCGGATAATTCATCCCATTTCTTTTTAAATGCCATCTATTCACCTCAGTATCACTTTTTTTAATTTGCGAACCATGTTTATGAAAAGATGAACTGCTCCTACATTTATAGATACTCTTTATTAATTTCCTTTGATCGTTTTGCAGCTGTTTTGACTGCTTGCTTAATTGCCTTGCCTCCGCCAAATTTTTGTAACGCATCTAACCCAGCTTGTGTTGTTCCATTTGGAGATGTTACATTTTCTCTTAACTTTGATGGAGATTCGTCTCGTTCCATAATCATTTTAGATGCACCTAGCATTGTTTGAACACTAATTTTTCGTGCTGTTTCTTCTTCTATACCCCCGTCAACTGCTGCTCGTTCAATTTGTTCTATTAAATAGTAAAAATAAGCTGGACCACTGCCGGCAATTCCAGTAAATAGATCCATTTTCTCTTCCTCAATAAAGTAAACTTCACCAAAGCACTCTAATATTTGCTTTACTATCATTACTTTGTCCATTTCAACATTAGATCCAGTAGACACCCCAGTTGCCGATTCTCTTACCATACTAGAAGTATTTGGCATTACTCTTATTACTTGCTGTCCTTCATTTAATCGTTCCTCTATAAAAGTTGTTGTGATACCTGCCATTACTGATAAAATAACTTGATTCGGTTTTATTTTATTCTTTAAAAATGTTAGAGCTGATTCCGCATCTTTTGGCTTCATAGCTAAAACAAAAAAATCTATTTCAGAAAAATTGATATCATCCTTTGTATCTCCACGAATCCCGTATCTATCCTCAAGTGTGCGTAGTCTTTCCATATTACTTTGATTACTTACAATGATATGGCTATTTGGAATCTTCTTTGTATAAATCAGCCCTGATATCATAGCTTCTGCCATTGAACCAGCACCTAAAAATGCAACCTTTTCGTTTTGTAACATCTACTCTTACCACTCCAGTTTTTATTAAAAATGTTTATTTTAGGTCTCTTTCTAAAGATACAGTTAATAGTCTACAGAACTACTTAAGTTTGCGAAAACACCATTTACACGCCTCACTAGCAACCTCATTGAATTGAATACGATCATTAATACTCATATGAGCGATTCTTACAATTGCTAGCAAATGCTTCAACATCCTACCAAACATATATTGTAAACGCTCTATATCACCTACATGCCATATAAATGTATTAAATTTCTATATAAATTAAGGTTCTTTTCGTAAACTTTATAGATAAAAACGTCGTTTTACTCATCAGTCATCGTTTTATAAAAGTAAAGATGCCCCGAAACCTAGTTGTATACGTGTTTATTTTTTTGTATAAAAAACAACATTCTATAAGAAAACAGGCTAAAATAAAAAACAGATCTTCAAAATTTAAAGTCTACCAATGATATTTCTTTTTATTAACAACTCAACAGAATTTACGGAATGAAAAAGCCATCCCTATATGGAACGGCTACTTTTATTAACCTATTAAAGAGAGCTGTTACGGAGTATATCACATTAAATCTGTGTATTTAATTAAGCTCACTCCTTTGTAGTGTTTATAATTCACCAGCCATTTTCAAAATAGCTTCAATAATTGCATCAGGTTGGTCAAACATCATATTGTGACCGCTATTTGGGACTAAAATAAGCTCACTATTGTTGGTTATATCGGCTTGTTGTTTTTGAGCATCTTTCCATTGCTGATCGATGAAAATTGCCTCTTCTTCTGAAAATCCTAATCCCATTGTACCTAATATCATTTCTCTATCAGTATCACTTAGTGTAATAATTAGTAGGGGCTTATCATCTAGGTGTTGAGTATCCTTCAATAGCTTCTCTAATGATCTTAATTGTTTGAATTCTTCATCGGTTATTTTGAAAAAATCAGAGTCATATTGAACATTGACCTGCTTTTCTGCTGAAAGGTAATCGGGAATTGCATCGCCAAGCATTCCCTCCCCAAATAGGCGTATAATTCCAAATTGCGATAATATACGATATATTGCTTGGTCTTGTGACTCAAAATACACATCATTAAATGTAGTAGCTTTTTCTGTAAAATATTCATTTCGTGCATCAACAAGAACTAAGCCTGAAACCTTATCTGGATACTTATCTGTAAAGAGACGAGTATAAAGTCCTCCAAGGGAATGCCCCACTAATATTACAGGGGTGTCAATATTAGAATATTCGAGAATTTTACTTAAATCATTAATTGTGGTATCGATACTATATCCATTTGGAGGTGGCTCACTCCACCCAAGCCCTGCTCGGTCATAAGTAATTACTTCGGTATGCTTTGATAGCTCTTTCTGGACGTATGACCAATCATCGGACCATGAACCAGCTCCTGCTTCAATAACAACAGGTGGCAGATTCGTTTTTTCCCCTTGAATATTCACATGTATATCTCGACCTCCGACATCTATCATTTTTCCATCTGGAGGAAAGTTGGTTTTAACATTTTTGTAACTGATATGTTCATACAAAAAACCAGACACCAATGTAAGTAGAATAATAGTAATCAAAGCTATACCTATTAATTTTAACCTTCTAAAATTCTTAGTAACATTACTATATTTAATTTCCAAATTTATTACATCTCCCTTAACTAATCTACTATTTTTCTATAGCTTATTATTACTTTTCTGAACCTGATTTGTTTCACAATCCGTTAAGAAAAAGCTCCTATGTACAATTTCAAAAAATACTAATAAGTAATTTTTTCCTTATAACACTCTTCTTTCGATGGCTAATACTTATTTCTTCGATTACAGAATCATATAGTTCCAAATTATCATAATACTTGTAACTCCCCAATCAATATTCCCACTCCACTCCTTAATATTGATACTAAAAAGAATAACTAGCATTGCATACAAAACAGAATTTTCAGTTAATTTTATTTTGTTTTTTGACCTAGACTGCCCTGCTATTTCCTAGTATTATCTCCCTTAAAATACTAATGAGCTCTTTTATTCGATAAGCTTTGACGTTGGGCGTAACAGTATGTATTATTTGATTTCCTATAAAATTTAATATTATTGTATATAAAAAAGGCTACCAAGGAATTATATAGACTCATAAACTCGGCGTTGGTTTATATTTTCTTTCAATGCCCGTTGGAGCATCTAGTCCCAACCAAGCTCTAAACCCTCTTACTGCATTTATATCACTAATAGGGTTTGTTGTGAACGGTAAGAATTGAGCATCCTCACACACTACAAAACCTAACCTTGACCAACTCTCAATAAATTCAATGACATTATCAGCTAGCTTATAACCATGCCCTTCTCCATCTTCATGCCCTGAGATAAATGATTCATCAATATCGTCTTTCATATCAAATGCTAAATAATCACCATTTCCGACCTCCAGAATGCTAATTTATTATGCCATACAGCATCATATCATCCTCAGGATCAGGAGACAAAAATTCTAAACTCCAGTTAGGTGTTCTACAAAAAATATCCATAAATTCACATGGTTGTTCCATATCGTCTCGTAAAAACCAACGTAAGCTATAATTACCTAAACACTCCATAAGAACTTTCTTAAAGCTTCTAGGCAATTTAACACCAAGCTGCTCCTCTGTTTGGATAATTTGTTCAAGAGAAGATGGTTCATCTATAACAACACCTGAACTTCTCCACCTGTCTGTTTAATGCAAGAAATGATCGTTTCAACCCTTTCTTTTAGTAATTCGGTATCCATCTTTTCACCTCTTTTATACTATTGTTAATAATTATCTATTCTAGAATCTTCCATGTTTCCCTGCATTAATAGTTATCTTCTTTACATAGTAATCGAAATATAGTTGCTACATACTATGAGTAGGGTCAGGAAAAGTGGCTATACAACGTTAAGAAAATTACAATATTAAAAAGCCCAACCTCTCAGTATAAAAAAAGAGAAAATGGACTTTTTTCGTTATAAAGAAGAAGCTCAGTTATTTTTAGTTGACGTATTTTAAATGGGTTTTTATGAAGTGATTTAGAAGAATTAATTATTTATAACTAAGATAGCTTTATTCTTTCATAGCAGGTTTTACAATGTACTTTATTTGAATGCTTACTTAACACTTTATCCAAAACTCCAATAGGCATCTTACGCTCATTTGGTAATGTGAGACTAATAAATATCTCATCACCTGAACTAAGAGTACGATCACAGTTTGTACATTGTAATTCTTTATCAAAAAATTCTTTTAAGAACATAACAAATTCCCCTTTATCAAGGAAGGATTATAATACATTGCTGTAATTTTTTACAAACAGCTGCCCTAACAATAAGATTGTCATTTGCCACCCATAATCCCTAGTATCAGTAAAGTCATACAACAACAAACCAATAATGCAATTGTGTAGAAAACAAATCCATATTTTGAGGTCGGTCACTCTAATATCTTCCTTCTAGATGTTTCTGATTTAAAATTTATATCCTTCAAATACTTTTAATCCCTCTTCATTTAGTACTTTCTCTACCACTACTGGTTTTTGAGGACTTTTTTCAAATACTTCTTTGCATGATATCATAATGTTACTACCTGCTATTTTTGCTAATTGATCGTGAGATACACTGTATACTATTTTTCCGAGATTGGACCAAACCATAGCTCCTGAGCACATTACACAAGGTTCACAACTAGTATAAAGACTATATTGACTTAGTTCAAAAATATTATGTTCAGAACAAAATTTTCTAATAAGTCCAATTTCAGCATGGTAAGTTGGATCACACAAAGTATTAATTTTGTTTTCCCCAATCATCACTACTTCATCACCTTTTACTAATATAGCTCCAAAAGGTTCATTTCCTGCCGTTCTAGCTTGAAAAGCGATATCCAGTGCTTGTTTCATAAAATATTCATCATTTCTCGTCATTTTATTAAACCTCCATACAAATGAATAGAACTTATTGTTTTTATTATGCTTACTAACTTCAATGTTTACTTAAGATTTATTGAAAGAAATTTTAAAGTAACTAAGTATTGATACAAAGATTAGAATTATATATTTCTTCAAGCTCTTGTCTTTTCACCAATTTCACACACTCCACTTCCCTTATTTAGGGTTTCTGTAATATGAAAGCTATGAATCATTATAAATATCATTATTAGCATCTATGGTCCCTTCCAAAAGACAAGAATTTAAATGCACCAGATTGCGGAAGATCAACCCACGAATTGTACAGCACTTTTTTTAGAAAAGCACATTTAATGATTAAATGTAACTACAAAACAATGTGGGTTTTTGTATTACAATCAACTTTGTATCACACTATTTCCCCTTTACAATCGATTACGTTTATATTTGGCGTTTTACTATTAATCAACTCAGAAAAAGAAGTATCTTTACAACTTAAAAATTCTTTAAAGAAAGCAATAATTATATCATTTATTGTATCGTGAAGCACTTTTATTGACTCATCTAGATTATCCATTATTGCTAAAAATTATTGGTACATCAGTAAATGACATGTGATCTGAACCTTTTCTTTAAGAAATAATTTATTTCCTGATTATGCACCATATAATAATTGTTGCCCATTACTATATGCTTCTGCAACCTCTTTACTCCACATTTGTTTCATCTGCTCATAGGATGAGTTTTCATGTCAAATTGATATGAAGGGTTTACCCATTTTATAATGAGAGATTAAATGCAAACGACCACCCAGTATTATTCCTGCTTTAATTCGTGCATCTCTACTAGCCAGGTCATATATTGTTGCTCCGCCCAATGAGTGTCCTATAACTCCAATCTTATTTAAATCAAATCTCCTTCTAAAAAAGGAATCCGTTTTGTTCCATACAGACAAAGAATCTAACAATAAAGAGATATCATCTACTCTTATATCAATTAGTTGTTTTAGAAACGTAAAATTAGTTCATCATACCACCACAATATATACACTTTAAATATTTCATTTTTTCCTATTTACACACATTTCTCCTACTAATTTTACACTATAGAATTAAGAGCGAGGAAAGAAGTTAACAAATAAAGACGCTTTTCAGTATCATTACTGAAAAGCGTCTCATCGCATTATGAGGTCAGGCGGTCATTTCTGGTTATCTATTTTTTATGCAATTAGTTTACAATAGTTAAAATAGTACTACATTCTTGAGCCCGATTGTTGAATAGATCTACCTTATGATAAAGAAATCATTAAACATAATATAAATGCAATACTCGATAAAGGTGTCATTACATATCTTTCTTTTTTACTTTTGGATATTAGATTTTTTATCGTATTTAAGCCCAAATAAACTGTTATTACCCAAACTAAAATATTTGTAGGTAAAAAATTAAATATATTTAAGAAGTTAGTATGCTGTAAAAAAACAACTCCCATAAACAAAAGAATAATAGCATTTATGAAACTTATAATACGTAATTTTTTAGGTAGAACTTTATAATATCCACCCATCGCAAATTCGCCTAACGGTACCCCTAGTGCAAGTAACACCTGAAAAACAGCAATAAAAGCAAACATTATAGTAACAATAAACAATAATGGATAATATGTAGAAAATATCCCCGTCCATAAAATTCGCCTCCTCCAAATATTATACTTCCTATAATACTCCGAATCTTCAGCCCGCAGACTAAAATAATACAAATTACAGTAACAATTCAGGTTTATTAAGTTGAATCGACCCTTTTTGAAAAGAAAGGACACGTCTCTTTTTACAGACACCCTCCATAGTATTGAATAACATTTAATTATTAAACACAACACAACTTGTGTTAAATACTACCCAATTTAACAATAACGTTTTTATACAAGAAAACGAGGAAATAAGTTTATTTGTTATAAAAGGAATCATGATATATAAACAATATACACAACCATTCATATTACATAAATTCCAACTTTAAATGAGTGCTATTATATCAACATTTGTATAAATTGATTGGTTCTAGCTGCTATTATGTAAACTAGATTTGAATTTTATATTCATTAATATACAAAAAGCAAAAAACTCACGCCTCAAGAAAAGACATGAGTAGTATGTGTGTGAATTACTTCTCAGCTTACTAAATAGTAACTTGGATTTCTGATTCAGGAATTGCCATACCGTTTTGACGTATTACAAATTCTACTGATTGACCTGATTGCAACATTACCTGTGTTGAAAATGAAAGCTGATAATTGTTGCCCGGGTTTTCTATAGAAATTACACCAGCAGGACCATTTACGGAGACCATTCCAGCGAATACGCCTGGAGTGTTATAATTCATAATAACACCATTTGCAGCAAGCCTAGGGGCACCATTATCTGATAAGAAACCATAATTTGCACCATCTAACTGTATTACTGAGAAGTTAAAAAATTGAAACATGGGGGTTCCCATAACATTCCTGATTTCCACATCAAAAGGAAAAGGTATAGGTGCAGTTGGTAATTCGAAGCCTACACACTGCTTAACGGTAGTAATTAAACTAGTTGATCCAGGTGGTCCTGGGGGCCCTGGAGGTCCTGGTTTTCCAGGAGGTCCCTGTGGCCCTTGAGGTGGTGGTGGAACTACCCTACATTTACAATCCTTGTCCTTACCATACATCTTTTTCACCTCCAATATATTATTCTATTTATTTTTATGATATTTTGTTAATATTTGCTTGGACTAGCGTTTATAGTTAGTCACAACTTTAAACATTGTATGTAAAATATAACAAGTCCCTTCAACCCTTGCGACTAGAGCGTTAGTTTTTGTTCTATTACAGACACTGAGTCCAAATTTATATTAGGTAAGCAAATATATTTCCCATCAGGGGTAATAGTCATACTTTGATGGGATCCTATACAGGTATTTGTGAAAAATGTTTTCCTAAGTTGGTGGTGCATTCAATAAAAAAATTGGTTATTCATCACAATTCCAATAACGTTTACTTTATAAGAGCCACAATAATCCACAATATAATTGCAATCAGAAAACTTAAAATGTTCGATTCACCTTCTAATAATTCCTTCTCTTATTCAATAAAGCGATTCTAAAATGAAAAAGACGCATATCTATGATATATGCGTAAATTGTTGAAGAATAAGCAGTATTTTTAGTGATTATTCTCTATTATTTGTCTGACAAATAGGTTAGCTATATATTAATGATTTTATATTAATAAGTTTGATTTTGTAATGAAACACCAATGATCACCGTTCTTGTATTAAAACCGATTCTCTTTAGGTTAAAAGACTTGTTGAAAGATTTTGGTTCCAATAGCTTCTATTATCTAAACTAGATGAATTTCATATACATAGTATACAAAAATTCAAAAGCACATAAAGTAGAAACAGATGGACTACCCCTACTTTATGTGCTTTTTATGGGATTGTAAGACGAATGGTGGCTGCAACACCATTTTCTAGTGTTTGATTACTATCGGTGGCAGTAATCCTTACAGCTAATAGGTCACATTCGGAAACAGAGAAACTACCCGTTGCAGTGCCGCAACAATTTAGTGATCCTGGACTTGGACCACTTACCGTTGCTACAATATTTGAACCTTCTGGTGAGGCACCACAAAGACTACTTGTAACAATCTCACACATTACTGACTGTTGACTTGATATACTATTATCCCGGGTACTAAAAATCAAATCGGTAATGGTTGCATCCTGTAGTATCACCACATTATTTTGATCTAAATTACCAGAGGTGCCTCGCCCTACAAAATTGTTTTCGGTAGTAAGATCAACACTTTGTGCACCTAAATAGATCTTCATTACTTCCTGTCCGGGTATTCCTGTTGGTCCTTGCATCCCCATCGGTCCTGCTGGCCCCTGTGGTCCAGGTTTTCCAGGAGGTCCTTGTGGTCCCTTTGGTGGTAGTGGGACAACTCTACATTTACACTCTTTTTCTTTCATTAGTAAGATCATCCCCTATAATTGTTTATTTTATATATATGTTTCTTTTCTTTAGAAGGTGAGACAATCATATATTTCTTGACTAAAATATACAGTTGTCTATGATAATTGTACATTTCCAAGAATTTAATATCCTCTATTAAACCAAGTTTGAAAATGGTTTATACGTTTCAATTAAATCCTTAATTCAATAGTTTGAATTTCTAATATTAAAGTTAAATTAAACTATTTCACTCTGTATATATGTTTGTTTGCTTAAAACTTTCTAAGCGTACGTACGAATGTACGTGAGGTTTAGAGAAGTCCACTTTCATTCTCGATTTAACTCCATTTTTGTAACTCTTTCTTATGTAAACCATAAGTTAATAAGAAGTATCATTTAAGTTACAACTTTACCATAAGGTCTAAATTGAGGTGGGGTATGGAAATTAGTCTTTGTATGATTGTTAAAAATGAAGAAGAAGTATTAGATAATTGTTTATCCTCAATAGCTAAATTAATGGATGAAATTATTATTATTGATACTGGGTCATCAGATCGAACGAAGGAAATAGCAAAGATGTATACTGATAAAGTATATGACTTTGAATGGATAGATGATTTTTCAAAAGCTAGAAATTACTCGTTCTCCAAAGCTACTAAGGATTACATTATGTGGCTTGATGCGGATGATATCGTACCAATTGATAGTCAACGCAAGATTGCTGAGGTAAAGCAGAACCTTCTTGATCTTAATCCTGATGCAATCATGATGCCTTACGAATATAACTTTGACAAAGACGGGAGACCTCTCTTAACACTCTATCGAAATCGTATAGTGAAGAAGGAATGTAAATTTAAATGGCATGGATACGTTCATGAGGAACTTAAAGTTTCAGGTAAAGTCTTCAAAACAGATATAGTCATAAAGCATAAAAGAGTTCGACCAAGGTCTGAACGAAACATAAAAATTTATGAAAAAGTACTTGCCGCACAAAAGACGTTGCCTCCAAGGGATATATTCCTTTATGCAAATGAGTGCTTTGATCATAAAAATTATGAGAAAGCTATTGAATTGTATGACACCTTTTTAACTTTGAAAAACCAAGATAAAGAATTTCGTAACTTTGCCATTTGGAGGCTTGTAGATACCTATATTAATCTTAAACAATATGATAAAGCAATTGAGTATTGTTTAACATCTTTTAAGATGGGTTCTCCAAGAGCTGAAATTTGTTGTAGGTTAGCATATTGCTTTAAAGAAAACAAGCAAATTACACAAGCAATCAGTTGGTATAAAGTAGCCACCAAGCTTGAGATGACAGATTTGGATGATAATATTACTTTTTTTCAAGAACCTTGTTACACATGGGCTCCTCACCTTGAGTTATGCAGCTGTTATATTTTTTTGAAAGATTATTCAAAAGCAAAGTTCCATAACGATTTAGCAGCAAAATATACTCCTGATAGTTCTGTAGTAAAATCAAACAATCAGTTCTTTCATGACTTGAATATGTAAAGGGGTATGCCAACGATTGTTCTTTTTTTCGGAGAAAGAACAAATTTCACTTTTAAGGTAAGGGATCAAAACTAGTATTAATCGCAAAGTAGATGTCTCATTGTGATAATTAAAAAAGTTTCAATTTTTCACACTGAAGAACTGGAACTAATCGACTCACTAATCATTGAGTCAACCAAACTGGAGAGCTACTAATTTCCTGGATGTTCACTTTTTGTTTGTATCTATTTCTGGCCGGTTGACATTTAGGTCTCTCATTTCAATTATTAATGATCTTTCTATTAACAAAAGTAATGGAAAAAAGAAAAATCCCGCTAACACTAAAAAATCTTTTCTATGATACTTTATGTCATCTCTCCCTATTGATTCTACTGTTACACGTTTTTTCTATAGTGTTTTTTTAATAATTCTATTTTTACAATTCAATTAATTCTCCTGATTGTATAACCGTTAGCACTTTATTTTTTACATTCAAAAGAATAACTACTTGTTATGTATTCGTGTATCTCTAGTACCACCTCTCCACCAGATTCATAGCACTTTGAAGTCAGTAAACTTATTTCCTTACTATTAAAATAACCTAATGAAATAATTAGAAAAGATACTACCAATATTAGAATTACTAGTATTATTAATAACCCTATAAAGTGTCTACTATGTAAAATTAACATTTAAATCCCTCTTTTACGATAAAATAATGGATCAATATTTTTGTTTATTGAAGCGGTAATTCATGCACATTCCAATGCACCTTTAATGGCTATCTTGTATGTTGGCACCACCGAGTTTACTATTCATAAAAAGTATCACCCACACTAACTTTTTCATATCTATATAGAAAGTATACTCGATGAGAAAGAGGCGGTTTTTTGACGACAACGGTAATTGATGTCAAAACACATAACGTGATCACTACTATACCCGTTGGAGATAATGTTGTATCTGCCCAACCTATCTTTACTCCTGATGGAAAACTGGCTTATATAGCTAATAATGATGTAGAAACTGTTTCTGTCATTGATGTGAAAACACATAGTGTAATTGCTACTGTACAGGTTGGAGAAAATCCAGAACTAGTCGACTTTTCACCTGATGGAAAACTGGCTTATGTAATTAATGAGAGGGGAAACTCTGTTTCTGTCATTGATGTGAAAACACATAGTGTGATTGCTACTGTACAGGTTGGAGAAGACCCTAGAGATGTCGCCTTCACTCCTGATGGAAAACTGGCTTATGTGGCTAACTTAGGCGCGGACTCTGTTTCTGTCATTGATGTCAAAACTCACAGCGTGATTGCAACTATAACTGTGAAGAACGATCCAAGAACTGTCACCTTTACACCTGATGGAAAACTCATTTTTGTGACTAACCGTCGAGAAGATCCTGGGCTTATTTCAGTCATTGATGTGAATACGCATAGGGTAATTGCTACTGTACAGGTTGGAGGAGACCCTAGAGATTTAGTCTTCACGCCCGATGGAAAACTGGCTTATGTGACAAGCAGGGATGAGAACTCTGTTTCAGTCATTGATGTAAAAAACCAAAGTGTAATTGCTACTGTGCTAGTGGGAGAAGAACCTAGAACTGTCACCCTTACGCCCGACGGTAAACTGGCTTATGTGGCCAATCGAGAGGATGAACCTGGCTCTGTGTCTGTCATTGATGTGAAAACTCATAGTGTGATTGCTACAGTGAGGGTAGGGGATGAACCTGGTGTTATCGCTTTTACACCCGACGGTAAACTTGCTTATATAATCAACCGGGACGATGATCCTGGTACTGTGTCGGTCATTGATGTAACAACGCATAGTGTGATTACTACTATTCAGGTTGGAGAAAATCCAGGTGTTGTCGCCTTTACTCCCGATGGAAAACTGGCTTATGTAGTTGAGGGTTCCTCTTAATTAAATGCTATTGTTTTTTCCACTTGATTTTTTAAAAACAAAATACAAAATAAGACTTATGACTAATAATCATTCACGTCTTTATCCACAAGGCCTTAGCTAATTCTTATAGCACGTGGCTGGTTATCCTTAGTATAGAATTTTAAAAATCCCACTTCTGTAGAAGATGGGATTTCATTATTTTTCAGTATAAACAGGAGAAGTCAAACCGTCTCATATGATACAATAAGAATCGATTCTTTGCAGTTCATTTTTCTCATTAAAAATATAGACATCACAGGCTGAAACAAAAGATAATTGTTCACCATTACGAATAAATTCAGCTGTTCCATTCACTGCAACGCAATTTTTTTCGAAAATTACATTTAATGTAGTGAATTTAGTGGTAATCGTTTTGAAATAATTTGAAGTTTGCTTGCATTCTTCTATTACAGCTTCCCTACCTACCAAGGTTTTGTCACCTACGATATTCCATTCAATTACTTTTGATAGAAATGGAAAAGTAGGCTCAAAATTACCATTAGAAAACGACTCTGCAATTTGTTTTTGCGTCAGAACATGACTTTCTGAACTCATAGTTCAATTCCTCCTTTAATAATTAGTTTACTAACTCATTTAGCTGTTTTATAACTTCCATAAATTCATCATAATTACCTTTATTTATAAAATAATTGTTGTTTTCCTCCTTTTGATGAATCCCCTAATAAACAGTTTATCGCTTTTTACAAAACCCTTACTTCAGTATAGCTATAAACAAATTTTATTCGCCGATATCCGAATCTTTTATTACTTTAAAGTGTATGTACATGATGGACATTTAGCTTGATAAACTTCACCTTCTTTTATCATCTGAACATCCCCTTATCAAACACAATAATCTTTAGTTTATTAAAAACGTTGTATCAAACGAGTTATTTTTACATATTTTTGTTATACGAATTAATTTATTGAGGTGATTTTATTTTGACAACCGCTGTAATTGATGTAAAAACCCATAGTTTGATAACTACAATACCAACGGGGTTTAATTCTTCATCTGCCTTTACACCTGACGGTAAAAATTTTTATGTGGCTAATGGCTCTAATTCAAATTCTGTTTCAGCTATAGATACAAACACTCATTCTATTATTGCTTCCATTGCAATCGGTAGTATACCTGTAGAAGTAGCTATCACTACAGATGGAAAACTGGTTTATGTTATTAATCGTGACGATAATACTCTTTCTGTTATTAACTTGAAAACTCATTCTCTTATTTCTACAGTTTTAACCGATGAACTACCTGAAGGTATTGTTTTCTCTCCAGATGGGAAATTAGCTTACATTGTTAACTCTAATCCTGCCGGCACCATTACTGTCATGGATGTTAGCACACATTCTATTATTTCTTCTGTATCTATTGGTGACATTCCTATTGATGTTACTTTCACTCCTGATGGAAAACTAGCATACGTGACTATTCGTGATTCTAATACAGTTTCCGTTATTAATGTAACTACTCATTCTGTTATTGCTACTACCACTGTTGGTGTGCAACCGAATGTAGTTGCTTTTACTCCCAATGGAAAAATAGCTTATATTGCTATTTCTAACATTAATAAAAATCTTTATGTCATTGATGTTAAAACTCATTCTGTTATTGCTACTGTTCAAATCGATGGTGATCAAACCGATGTTGCTTTTACTCCTGATGGCAATTTTGCTTATGTTGTAAGTAAATTTACTGGTATTGTTTCTGTTATTAGTGTCAAAACTCATTCTGTTATTGCTACAATACCTGTTGGTACCGAACCGATATTTGTCGTCTTTACTTCTGATGGCAAGTTAGCCTACGTAAGTAATAGTAGAGGTAAATCCGTTTCTGTTATTGATACTAAGACACATGCAATTATTGCCACCATTGACATGCCTTTTAATGAATTATCTGGTTTTATTTCCTTCACACCTGACGATAAATTAGCCTACGTCGTCGAGCTATCCGATGAAGCATAGTTAATAAATAACAGGTATAAGTTACATTATGTTTACTAACCATCAACAAATTAGAAATAACTTATAATTACTAAGTGTTATTAAACATGTTATAAATATCCATATAGCGGTGTATTATGTCAGAAAAACCTTCTAACAAAGAAATTTAGAACCTTAACATAGAGGAACTTACAAACGCTCAGTCTATTTCCTATGTTTTCATTCTAGTTTTTTCCTTTTTATTAATTTTTTTGCTCCTTTTGAGTGACTAGGTTTATTTAAAGATTAACCATTAGTGTTTTTTTGTATTTGGAAGCATAGCTTTTTTGTATGGATCAGTATGGCTTTCATCAACAATTGGCTTAGTTCATGTTAGAGAGTAGATAATTTCATAATTATTCAAATAATAGTTTTATATACAATATTATCGTGGTTGAATACTCAATCTACACCTTTTCAAGTGTCCTTTTGTTATAATAGACAATATGTTTATTTTTCACATCAACTTTTTTAACAGGAGCGTGTTTTAAAATGAGATTTGATGCATTTACACCATTGATGGGGTTATTTTTTAATTTCCTTTCTTTTATAGTCGGAATGGTTATTTTATATTGGGTGATTAAACTTGCTGTTAAGAACGCCATCAATGAATCAAAAATGAATAAATAGCAAACATGTATCGTTTTTTTCACCTTCAGATTTTTTATAGGTGTTATTAGCAAACGTTTTTGCTATTAAGTCTTATAAAACTTGTGTGTTTCATCTAGTACATACATAAGTTATTTTCTCGAACCTGTTTTTAATACATCGTTTGATATCTCTAAAATACTATGCTTATTAAGTTCGTCTCCACTGTTTGTAGAAACATTAATTTTATCAGTTGCCATTAAATTATCATTGATCTCAGTGATCATACCTATTAATCCAATCCTTCATTAAAGCTAAATATTTTAAAGGAATTTCTTAACATTTAAAGAATTATATAGTGATGAATGTAAAGAAAGGACTTTATTAAATGTTTAATTCTCTCGAAAAAGTAACCACCCTTTTTCTTAGCGTGTGGGGAATTGTTATCATTATTGAATTTATTTTTAATCTAGGTATAACAAATTATCCTATATTTGATAACCCCATATTTGGTTTAGTTTCATTATTTTTTCTTTCGGTTTTTATATTTTCAAAAATAAAAAAGTTGTTAGTTAAAAAAGATAAGGAACTAAAAAAGCCCATAATTTGATTTTATGGGCTTAATTCAAGCGGTCATTTATTAACATCTCCTTATCAATGCGTTGTTCATCACATTTCGATACTACTCATTGACTTTGTTAATAAAGTTTTTACCCCACCTAAATGGTGGGCGCTTGAAATACATCTTACAAACAAAAGTAAGTAACAAAGCCTAATTGCCATGTTGTAACTGTTATTTATAAGAAGGTTATTTTTCGTTCTATGAGGATATTAAGTATTCAATAGAGATTGAGGCATTTTTCCTTCTCTTAAAACTATAGAAATCATATAAACATACTTCCACTCATATTTAACGTTGTTTACAAAAAGATCCTTACGATAAAATTCTTTAAGTAAAACAAATTATCGGAAACCTACTTTTCCGTGCTACGACAATGCCTTCCTTACACTTAAAATATACTTGGACTGATCTAATGGGTTTACTCCTCTTCGTATTCTTGTAGCCAATACTCCTTCGGGACATTCTTGATAACTATGAAAATTGGTCGTAATTGTCCCTTGGCCTTTTGTATAAGACGCTAATTGAACCGCATATTCCATAGAAGTCGCCAATGGTATTATTCCCTCTATGATCATTCGATCTTCAAATTGATTTGGTGAATCAAATGTTGCCCGCATTAATGATAGATCATGAAGCACCTTCCCTCCAAATTGTTCAGGCACAGATATTCTAAAGTTCAACATAGGTTCTAGTAACTTCGTACCTGTATTACTTAACCCTTGCATGATACCCATAGGTGTCGCGACAGCAAAATCAAGAGGGTGTGTATGGACAACGTGATGTTCTCCTTCAATTAAGGTAATTTTTAGATCCACTACATTCCAACCACATAACCCTTGTTCCAAAGCTTCTGGAATTCTTCTAGCCACCTCATTTTGATAGCGTTCTAATAATTCTTCTTTGCGCACAACAGAATGATAGATAACCCCACTTCCTCTTTCGCCTGGCTCTATTTTAAAACGTAATACAGCCCAGCATGGTTTAGGCATCGTATAGCGGATAAGTCCTTCACCTGATTTTCTTGGTGTCTCCTGATAAATAACAGCAGGTTGTCCAAATCCAACTTTCAGCTGATATCGGTTTTCCATAATAGATTTAAGAATCTCGAGCTGAATTTTCCCCATCACTTTAATATGAAGCTCTCTATCCTCTTGTTGCCACTGTAGATCTAATAAAGGATCCTCATCAACAAGCTCCTGAAACGCCTTTACAACAGCAGGATAATCCCCTTCTTTTTCCCATTCAACTTTTACAGTCAGAAGAGGTACCGCCATATGAGGGTGCTGTGGAATCCCTTTTGTACCGCCTAATATATCACCTATCATCACATGATTCAATCCAGTCAGCGCAGCTATATCACCTGCTTGAAGCTCTCGTAAATCTTCACTTTTGTTACCTTTGACTTTACGAATTTGAGTCACTTTCTCCTCAATATTTTGAGTAACATTTGTGATCGTATTCCGATTTTGTATGCTTCCTTCAAAAAGCCTAACGTACGCTAGCCTGCCCAATTTCTTATCTCTTTCTATTTTAAATACCACCCCAGCTAAAGGGGCATTCTTTGATCCTTTTGGCTGAGGCAGGTAATCGACCATGGCATCCATAAGTTCTTTTATCCCAATACCTTTATTTGATGCACCAAACAAAATAGGAAATAAATCACAGCTTGCAGCTAACAAATTGATTTTCTCTTTTAAAAGGTCGTTTGTTATTCCTTCTCCTTCTAAAAATTTATGTAAGATCGAATCATCATGTTCTGATACAGCTTCAACAAGCTGCTCATAGAAATCATGTTCATCGTTCATTAACAAAGAGGTGACACCTGTAAAAGTGTGTTCATACCCTTGCGCAAATTGTATAGGCACACAAGAATTAGTTAAGTTACGTTGAATTTCAGCCATAACTCGACGGGGATTTGCTCCAATTCTATCAAGTTTGTTAACATAAATTAATGTTGGAATGTTAAGCTTACGAAGTGCATGCCAAACAACTTCTGTTTGAGGTTGAACACCTTCTACTGCACAGATGATAAGTATTGCTCCATCCATGACTCGTAGGCTACGTTCAACCTCTGACAAAAAATCAACGTGACCTGGAGTATCAACAATATTTATAACCGTATCTTTCCAAGTCAATTCAGTTGCTGCAGCAGTAACTGATATACCTCTTGCTTTTTCAACTTCTAGCCAGTCAGTTTGGGTCGTGCCTGTATCAACATTACCTAAGGAACGTATTTGACCACTTTGATATAACATCTGTTCTGTTGTAGTTGTTTTCCCAGCATCAATGTGTGCAAAAATACCGATATTTCTTCTTTTCTGAGAGGTTAACAATTCTAGATCACCTATTTCATCATCTTATTACTTGGCTTTTATCACATGTATCGTTGTTCTTAAAAGAAAATTAATGTATAAAGCGCATTTTATAATAGAACAACTTGCATTAAATATTATAATTTAGAAACAAGAGTAACAAAGTTTACAAAAAGAGCCCTTCACTAATATCTTCATTTCATATTGTATCAGCTGTTAGTAGACAATGTCATTGTGAAACAACTTCATATCGGTATTATTTTCTCATCTAAACTTCCTATTAACTTAACCTGTGTACCCCTTGTTCTAAAATGAAACTCTAGGAATATCTATATTTAATTCCATGATAACCTGCTTTATGATGTGCAATAATTGATAATCATGCCACCTTTTCCCCACACATTGTACACCAATCGGTAGGTTTTCATCAATTAGCTGAATTGGAATCGTCACTACTGGATTTGCTAAAACATTAAATAAATTCGTATATGCAGTTGTTGCTTGCCAATAATCCATCGGCTTTTCATCAACATACACAGGTTTTTTATATATTGGTTGATACCCGATCATTTTTTCTTTTGTGATATGCTGGAATGCTGGTGTAACACTAACAGGTAAAATAAACATATCATAAGGGTCAAGAAACATATCAAATGATGAAATGAGATCTTCCCTTTGAGTTAACGTTCTCATATAGTTTTTAAAGGTTAGTGGCATCAACTTACTAGATGTCGGGTATTTCCGTTGAATATTTTTAGTAATTAAGTGTTCAAGTTTCCTTAATAAGGCAGGTTGATTTGAGTTCAATTCCGCATCAATGATTTTGCCCCACGTTTCCCAAACTTTATTAGTACTCACTGGAAACTGCTCTATTTTAACAGTTTGTATGCCTACGGATTCTAGCTTTTTCACATATTGATGGATGGAAGTTTTCATTTGCTTACTGACAGGAACATCTGGTAGCTCATCCATCCAGGCTATCTTAACGTTTGCTAGTTTTACTTCAATCTGTTTTTCAGTAACTAAGCTGGGTACCTTCATGTCATTACTGTCTGTCCCAGCAATGATACCATAAGATAAAATTAAATCATCAATAGACCTAGCTATAGGTCCGTAGCAAGCTAAATGCCTTGATGAACGATAGTTTGCTTGTGTTGCATTCTCCATAGGTAAGTGACCGAAGGATGACACTGAGTGCTCTGTCGGTTTTAAGCTATACACTCCACAATAATGTGCAGGCACTCTTAAAGACCCTCCTATATCACTCCCAATATCTAAAAAGGTAAAACTAGCTGCTACTGCCGCAGCCCCACCACCACTACTTCCACCAGGGGTACGTTTCAAGTCCCAAGGGTTATTGGTCCTTCCGTATATGTCGTTATCTGTTTGTAAATCCATTAGTAAAGGTGGGACATTAGTTTTACCTATAATAATGGCTCCAGCTTCTTTTAACCGGCGTACAACAGTAGCATCAAAATTTGTCTCATAATCTTTGAGTGGCATAAAGCCACTTGTTGTTTTCATTCCTTTGACTGCATACGATTCTTTTAATGTTACCGGAACCCCATGTAAAGGACCAAGCTTCGTACCTTCTTTCAAAAGTTGATCTGCTTTTTTTGCATTATTTATCAGCTGATCAACATCTACATTTACAACTGCATTTACACTCACATCAAATTGTTGAATTCTTCGAACGATCTCTCGTGCCACCTGCTCAGAAGTCAACTCCCCATTTGCAATTAATTTAGCAATCTTATTTGCTGAAAAAAATAAAAAATCATCTCGTGTCATGTTCCTCTCTCCCTTCATATTAAAGATAAAGGTAAAAAGAAACAAAAACTTGATGATTAATGCTAAAGTGACCCATATTTAAGCATAAGGTATAAGACACATTACTTACTTGTAATTGGAATACATATTTGTATCGTTTGTTTTGTACCTTCCTCAAAAGAACGATACCTCTCAAAATCAAATAAGCCATTAGCAAGATATTTAGACTTTGGTAACCATACCCCATAAATGTATTCATACGATAGTGGTAACTCTTTTGCCAATCCTTGGTGAGTAAAAATGAGATAATTATTTTTAGGCAATATAACTTCCTTTAATTCTTGATTAGGAAGTTGTACAATTTCAGCTTTCTCAACAGCAGCTATATATTTAAAATCAATTTCTAATCCAAATGACTCAGGATAATGCAAAACGCCATAAACATACATATCTCTTTTATCATATATATCGATATCCCTACGTAGTTTAGACCAGCTTGCATATATTTCTTCATGTGATGTATTTGATGCCATATAGCCTGTAAGTCGAAGCTCTTCCAACATAACTTCCTCAATATCTCCTAATATATTATTATTTTTATTTGTAAGATATTGTACATCAATTGGATTTTTGTAGATAAATTCTGTTGTTACTCCAGTTTGTCTAAATTGATATGGGCTCATTTTATACCTTTTATTGAAAGCCCTAGTGAAAACTTCATGTGATTCATACCCGAGCTGTAAAGCAATTTGTAAAATACTCATAGAATCGTTCACTAAAAGGGTAGCCGCTTCAGCTAATCTTCTATTCATTATATATTGACCTACAGTTTCCCCAACCACTTGATGAAATAGTCTTTGAAAATGAAACTTTGAGTAACCGCTAAAACGGCTAATATCTTCTATCGTCAATTTGTTTGTTAAATTATTTTCTATGTAATTAATAGTTTTTGAAAGGTTTTCTATATATTCCATAAACAATCCCTTCATGTAAAATTTTTTTCATATGAATTGATCAGCACAGAAAGAAAGGTTGGTTAATACTATTAATTTTTGTTTTTTCGAAAGACATTAAACAAGTATTCATTTGACGTTCACGGTATCTTTTTAATAATGGTAACCGCTAAAATCACAATAAGCTGTTTCCAATTTAGTTTCAATTACGACAAGGCTTATGACAAGAACCTAAAGAAAAAAGGATAGACGTGTATACTTTATCTATCCTTTCCACTTCCACTTATATAATTATTTATACATAGTTGCAATTTGACGTTGCAACTCATCATCTTCAATATATTCATCAAAAGTAATTTGTTTATCAATAACTCCGCTCGGTGTAACTTCAATGATGCGATTGGCAATCGATTGAACAAATTGATGATCATGTGACGTGAACAACATGGATCCTTTAAAGGCGATGAGACCATTATTGACTGCTGTAATAGATTCTAAGTCAAGATGGTTCGTTGGCTCATCAAGAATTAATACATTTGCACTGCTAAGCATCATTTTTGACAACATACAGCGAACCTTTTCTCCTCCAGATAAAACGCTAGCCTTTTTCAATACTTCTTCACCAGAGAATAGCATTCTACCTAAAAAACCGCGTAGGAAACTTTCACTTTCATCTTGTGGTGAAAACTGACGTAGCCATTCAACTAAATTAAGATCACTATTTTCAAAAAATGCTGAGTTATCCTTAGGAAAATAAGCTTGTGAAGTAGTTACTCCCCATTTAAACGAGCCGCTATCAGGCTCCATTTCACCCATCAGAATTTTAAGTAACGTCGTGTTCGCAACTTCATTACGACCTACTAGCGCAATTTTATCATCTTTGTTCATTGTAAAGCTAACGTTATTAAGTACTTTTTCACCATCAAGTGTCTTTGTCAAGCCTTCTACTCGTAGGAGGTCGTTGCCTATCTCTCTTTCTGGCGAAAAGCCGACAAACGGATATCTTCTAGATGAAGGTTTAATATCATCAAGAGAAATTTTGTCTAATAGCTTTTTCCTAGAGGTAGCTTGTTTTGATTTAGATGCATTTGCACTAAAACGTGCAATAAAGCTTTGTAATTCTTTAATTTTTTCTTCTTTTTTCTTATTAGCATCCTGAGCCATTTTTAAGGCAAGTTGACTAGATTCATACCAAAAATCATAGTTCCCTACATAGATTTGGATTTTCCCAAAGTCTAAATCTGCCATATGTGTACAAACCTTATTTAAAAAGTGACGGTCATGTGAGACAACAATCACGGTATTTTCAAAATTAATTAAGAATTCTTCTAACCATTGGATCGCTTTCATATCAAGGTGGTTAGTAGGCTCATCTAGTAATAGAACATCAGGTTTACCAAAAAGTGCTTGCGCTAATAAAACCTTTACTTTTTCTCCACCTGCTAAATCACTCATTTTCTTCGCATGAAGGTCTTCACCAATACCTAGTCCATTTAATAATGTTGCTGCTTCTGACTCTGCTTCCCAACCATTTAGTTCAGCAAACTCACCTTCAAGCTCTGCCGCCTTGATACCATCTTCATCTGAAAAATCAGCCTTCATATAGATAGCATCCTTCTCCTGCATCACTTCATACAATCGTTCATGCCCCATAATAACAACTTTTAAAACTTCATGTTCTTCATACTCGAAGTGATTTTGCTTTAACACCGCTAGACGTTCACCTGGTGTCATGTGTATATCACCAGTTTGCGCTTCAACTTCTCCAGATAATATCTTCAAAAAGGTTGATTTACCTGCACCATTTGCTCCAATTAAGCCATAGCAATTACCAGGCGTGAATTTTATATTAACATCCTCAAATAGCTTACGGTCACCGTAACGTAAGCTTACATTTGTAACTGTAATCATTTACGTTCCTCCATTTTATAATACATCCTTACTATTATATCATCGTCAGTTATAAACTACTAGGAGTGATATTAAAAAAGACGATAACGCCATAAAATTGGCGTTATCTACGTATTTCTCATTTAAACGTATTTTTGATCTTTTCCGCATTAAGTGTTGTATCTTTCATGATAGCAGCAATCTTTTGATTATCTGTAGTTAATGTTTCAATCGTAGCACTCATTTCCTCTAAGCTAGCTGTTGACTGTTCGATAATAGCTGCTAACTCATTTGTTGAAAGCTCCACATCGGTTGTTTTTTCTTTCATATCATTAGCAAAACGAGTAACCTCAATAAATTCATCAGTACGTTTTTCTAATGTATCTTTTACGTCTCTAAAAATATTAGAAACAACTTGAGTAGATTCAACACCTTGATTAATACTAGTACTACTTTCATGCATTTTACCTACAGCACTATCGTTACTTTCGTTGAGTTTTGTAAGGTTTATATTAATTTTTTCAGTCGTCTCTTTCGTTACATCTGCTAATTTACGAATTTCTGATGCTACTACCGAAAATCCCTTTCCTGCTTCCCCTGCTCTAGCAGCTTCAATAGATGCATTTAGTGCCAATAAACCAATTTGTCCAGTTATCCCATCAATGGTTGAGGTTAAATCATTGGTTTCTGAAATCGTTTCAGAAAGAACATGAAAGGTTTGCTGTAAATCAGTAATCGTCTCCTTTAAACGATCCATTTCCTGTTGGAAGTTTTCAATTGTGGAATAGCCGTCAGTCACAGTTACACTAGTTTGCTCTGTTTCAGATTGTAAATTCGCCGTTAAACGATGCAACTGATCCATAGATTGCATCGTTGCTAATGAAATATGAGCAACATCGCTAATTTGTTCAGATTGTGATTGACTTCCTGCAGAAACTTCTTGAATTGCTATCTTCATTTCGTTGTGCGAAGTTAAACTCGTTTGAATTTGGTTATTTACTGTAGAAATAGCATCTACAATTTGAGCCACATTTGTCTCCATATGCTGTTTCTGAATACTCCTATGCTCAGCTTCTTTCTCAACTTGTGTAAGAACTTGTTGTAAATGATAAAACAGTTTGTTATTTAAATGAATAATCACTCCAAGAGCAATCCCGCTTAAAATATGTACTAATAATATGGTTACTAAACCTTGTTCAGCTGGAGATATGATTAACGTGGTAATTAAACCAATTCCACCTAAAATAAAACCTAAAATATAATACAACTTATTTAAGTGAATAGCTGAAACCAAATTTAGAAATAACAGCACAACAATGACATCTATATTAATACCAAACAAGAAAATGTAACCAATAGTAAATGAATAAGTAATGATTAAGGCTATAGCTGGGAATAGGTTATGTTTCTTAATTAATAAATGGATAACCACAAACAATAGGATGAGCAAGATTAGCTCAAGCCCAAAATAGATGGTCTTTGGCATTTGCTGTGTTGATAAGGCTTTCCCTATGGTTGCTAGTAAAGAAATTGCAATTACTATTAACATTAAGGCATTTTTCTTTTTCAAATCAGTATTTCGTAATTGTTCTAAAGCAATCATTAAATGTCCCCCATTAAATAGCTTGATATAGGTATATTTTACTATATGACTGAACTCTAGTAAACGTTTGTAATGATATCCAAAGGATAACAGAGGAAATCCACTCAACAAATGAATTCTGTACTACATCGTATCTACTATTTAATTAATCAGCTTTTTAACTAAAACAAAACATTACTAACACAAGCTAGGTCAATACCTCTCATAGCCTCTAACTTTGGACAGTAAGTAATTATTAACTATCCTTCTTGGAACGAGAGGTTTCTACTAATAATCCGTTTTGAAAAACAGCTTCATCATCGGAATATTCAAAGAGCATTTCACACATTATTTTAATAATAACTTTCTCGAAATTACTAATAGGGTCAGTAATATCCATTCTACTATTATCTACAAAATTAATTAATTCCAAATAGGCAACATCAACTCGACCATATCTAGCATTCTCAATAAATTTCTCAAAAGTTTTTATATGACTTGGATAAATCATAGCGTTACTATAGTACTCTTTGTCACTTTCTTGTTGTTCATTAATGCCATCAAGCTGGATTAAGTTTAATTCAGTATATAACCATCGAACACTATCAATTTTCTTTTGTTTATCAAGTTTAATCGCTTTTCTCATTTGATCTAGTATTTTCACTCGTTGTTCATTTACAGTATATTTTGTCATAATTTCTAATATTTTTTCTTTTATATCTTTGTTTAACGAAGAGATCTCTTTTGAATCTAACATCGTATATGTCAAAGTATCATTAATAACGTAATAACTAATTTCAGCAGCTCTTAATTGTTCTCTTATATCATCTATAGCTAATACTCCTATGTTATTTTCTATCGTTTTTATTTTCTGATAGATCGATCGTAATAAATGAGCATAACCAGATTCAAATTCTTTTTGAAGCTGTATATCTTTCTTTGTTAATTTAAATTTCACTTTCTAATCTCCTTTGTTAAAACAAAATGGCTATATTGTTATACACTTATTAACTTTGTTAAGGATTAAGCTATAATTGTATGGCTAAATCATCCATATTAAAATGCTTTAAAAAAAGCGATCTGGTCCGTTGTCACTTGTTCCTAGTTACAACCAGATGATGCTATATAGAACTGTTATCTTTTAAAAATAAAAAAGATGCTACGGACACTAATTAAATATTGCGATAACATTTACATTTCTTATACAAAATATAACCTTATTTTCCTATACATGATAAAAATTCTATCAAATAACACTCACAAAAATCTCACAATCTTCTTGACGTTTATGTACTTTCCTAATACTGGTGACATATCCTATATTTATGTTGATTTCTTGTTACTATAAAAGTACTATATTAGATAAATAGCATAACCTCAGAAAGATACTTTTCCCCAAGGAGAACTAGAATGTTGAAAAAAGTTATATTTGTTGCCATTTTCATTATTGTAAGTTTCATAACACTATACTTTCCTCTAAGCGCAAAGCATAAAAACGCTTTAATGAATGTTGAAGATTATGTCATATATTATGGCCATGTAAACGACAAGCTTGTTAAGGAACTTAGTTCATACGATTTAATCATCATAGAACCTCACCAAATGACAACAGAACAAGTTCAAACAATTAAAGATAGCGGAACAATCGTTTTAGGTTATATTAGCATGATGGAATTAGCAACATGGAATGAAGATTTTGTAACAAAAGTACAACAGGATGACTACCTAATCATTAATAATGAGAGAGTATACGTTGAAGATTGGGATACATATTTAATGGATATTTCAAAACCACATTATCAGCAGTTATTAATAGACGAAATACATATTGAGATCATCCAAAAAAACCTTGATGGTATTTTTATAGATACAATTGGTGATATCGATGACTTTTTTTATGATCAACCACATATTGCTAATAAGCTTCGTGATAGCTATGTAGAGCTGCTGAATACCGTCAATGAACAACATTCAGACCTGCTGTTGTTACAAAATTGGGGATTTGAAACGTTTAAAGAAGCCTCAAAGGATTATGTGGATGGAATCATGTGGGAAGACTTTGACAAAAGGAAGTTAGAGAATAGTTCCTGGGGGCAACAATGGATTGCATTTTTTAAAGATATAAAAAAGAATGAAAAAGTTGCAGTTTTTACAGTTGCACCTGATAATAAAGGCGTTAAATATAGCAAGCAACAACAGTTTGTTCCTTTCAAAAATGAAAGTAGTATATACGATGAAATGAACTAAAGATGACCTTAATACTCTACATTGCAATTGTTACCTGATTAACACTACAAGAAATAGTTTTATACAATCGTCATTAATTAAAGATGGAACAAACTTTAGATGTGTCCGTATTTATTTCCTAGTTAGAACAATTAATAAAGGTGTCAAGTCATATATTTCTTATGACTTGACACCTTTATATAAATTAAGAAGCATAATCTCCACTATACTGTACGAGTGACACATCACCCACACCATCAATACTTGCTAGTTTATGGACAAAGGATGTATTGTCTACTTTAAGCTTTATTTTCACTGTTAGTTCAGTGCGCTGCTTCCTTACAATCTTTGATTTAAGAGAATAGTTCAATTTGTTCAGCTGTTCCTTAATCAAATCATTTGCCTGTTCATCATAATGAACAACTAATAAATACGTGACATGTTTCCATTTCTTCTTGGAAAGAACATATACGACTATAGCTACGAAAAGAGAGCCAAATATTGCAACTGTATATACACCTGCTCCTATTGCTATTCCACAAGTAATCGCCCAAAACATAAATACAATGTCAAGTGGATCTTTTATTGCTGTACGGAAACGAACAATACTCAATGCGCCAACCATACCTAATGATAGAACAATATTTGTACTAATTGTCATAATGACTAATGATGTAATCATAGTCATCAATACGAGTGTCACATTAAAATTATTGCTATAAACGACACTTTTAAACGTCTTCAAGTATACGAAATATATGAATAATCCTAGTAGTGTAGAACATACTATACCGATCAAGATAGTCATAATCGATACATTCCCAAAGCTATCTAGTTTTAATACGCTATTTTTTAAAATATCATTAAAATTAAATTGTCCTTCCATATACTATACTCCTTTATTTATTGATGATAATATTGAATACGATTCTCTCTGCAAATGACATATTTAGATATTGCTGATCTATGGTGACTGTCAAGCTGTAATATATCACGAATATAATCTGGCAAATATGAATTATATTTCACTTCCATAATCATTAGAGGGTACTTTAATACTTCATAAGTTACCAAATCTGGATTAAACAGATCTGTAGAATTGTTACTCGTACTCAAATATTTATCAAACGTAATTCTCACATCTTCAATATGCTCTATATAAGCTTCTCTTACATAATCGACAATAACTTTTGGTGACATATGTTCACTTCTTAAATACAAGTAAAAGTCCTTCGCAAGCGTACTTTCCTTACTTCTCAAAAAGTCATAATCCCAACCGAGCAGTTTATCAAATTCATTTTTTGTTAACTTTAAAGATTCCTTACAAACATACTCACCGTATCGACTTTTCTTTTCCAGTTTAATAATTTTATCACTGTAATTATAAATACGAATACGAAACTTCTTTCTTTTATATATACCATACGTCTTTTCAAAAAGGTCATTATCAACACAGTTATCAAAATATAAGCTCCGAATATGGTAGCCTTCTTCATCAATTGCGTTATGATCTCTCTGTAAAATTGTTTGAAGCTTTTCTCTTAAAATATTGTATTCTGACACATTAATATAAAATTTCAATTCATGACGTAACTTTTTCATACAACCTTCCTTTTATATACCAATTAATCTTTATTTGTATGCTTCCACATTTGCTGGTGGTACTTCCGATAAGATGAGAATAGAATATCCTGATTATTGGAAGTAAGTTCTTTCAAGCTATATCATTGAACATGAAAAGCTAGTATTCCGAAATACTTTACACCATCGGAATCTTCATATTGATCAAATGCATATTGTACATTTCCTTTACTATCGATAGCAGTCACTCTCAAAAAATATTGGCCTGGGTCTAATTGATCAATACTAGATTTTGTATCTATCATATCTTTCTTTTCATAAACGATATCTAGGAAGGAGGGATCACGACTAACTTGAACAACATAAGAAATATCATCGCCTTGAACATCATATGAGGGATCCCAAGTTAATAAATAACTACCGTTACCTTCATGAGTAACCCCTAGAAAAAAAGGCATTGGTTTCTCAAGATTAGTAAAATAGCTTTTCATATTTTGTTCAGTAACATTCACCATTGAATAATAACTATCATCAAAATTAGCTATATTCACACGTAAATAAGATAAATCTGGAGCACTATTTACAAATTTATAAACTGTATTGTAATATTCGTCTAACATTTTCCTTGTTTGATTCGGATTTATAGTTTGAGAGAGTTCCTCAATCTTCTTAGTTAGTGCGTCTACATTAGTTGGGTCCTTAAAAAAACGATTATGTAATACTGACCCCCAATAATTCGATAATCCAGTATGCCATTCTGGATATTGTCTTACTTCACCCTCTTCAATAGGCTCTCGCCAAGCACCATCATAATCCCACGGGAGAAAATACCATTTTTTTGAATTGATTGGGCTGTACAAATAGTAATTTTGTGTCATAATATCTGTGTTTCCTACTAGTATATTTGCAGCTACCCATGTCAAATAATTTTCTTTATCGAAATGTTCATTGACAACATCATTTATGTTCAATGTTTTATTATTCACATCATCAAGCATGTCTAATAGTTGTTGATGATCTTTACTGCCCTTGTTTTCTAAAATACTCTCAAATTGACCCTTATCAAATAATGGATCAGATTCAAGCCTTAACTGTTCTGGATAACGGTAAAATTCAAAATTTGAAGCTTTATATAAATTGCCATTCGGATCAAGGCCATGTGATGCTAAGAAACGTTCATTTACTTGCTCTACATGGGTAAATAATCCATAGTCTTCAAATTGTTCATTTGTTCTTCCTGAAGTTAGGTCCTTTACATATAACTGAACAAATTGTGTTCTCACACTCGTCAAATTAGCTATTTCAGTAAAATAATCAAAAGAAAGTTTGTTGCGAACTCTCGTAGGGTCATACGGATGTTTATTTAGATTGAGTGTTTTTTGACCTCTCCAAAGTCCTGCTCGATCATGCAAGTTTATCTTATAAGATTTTTGTGGTGCAATTCTAGTAGATTTCCCTCTTATACTAATTGATGCATTCGCATCTGATGTTCCTGTATGATTGAAGCTACCATTTATCGGCCCATCATCATTTCCTTCTTGAATAATAATATCTAACTTAGGAGATTCTGTTTGGCTATTATAGATGCTGTACCAATTATTTAGCTCGTAAAATGAAACCGGATCATTACTCTGGTTGTCTCCTAGTATTGTAACGTAGAGCGTTACAACTGAGTCTCGCTCATAAAAATCATAAAGACGATTATCTTCACTTATCCCGCTAGATATTACTACTTCTTGTGTATTTTCCTTAGTTTGTGCTTCATTGATGCTATCATTACTACAACTTGCAACAACAAATATTGTTGCAATACTGTAAATAATGACTATAAATTTATTACTTATCATGCCATCCCCCACCACTCGATACAATCTCTATTCATACTGTTTTCTCATACGTTTGAATAAGTTCCCAACCTTTTTAGGTTTTTCTTTATTTAATATAGGTTGCGAACAGAAAGTATAGTAATCTATATTATTTAAGTAGCTTGTGAGCTTCCATAATCCAAAGATTAATGCACCACATGCGACGATAAAAACAGCATACCCATAAATGTCATAACGATTTAAAACAGCTGTCAAAACCATACTTCCCACAGTGTAAACAACCGTGGTTAAGCAAGCCCCTTTTTGATCGTCGAAATATAATAGTATTAAAACAACAGTATACATCATGATAAAAAATAAATTTCCAAGTACTAAAATAGTAAAAATATGCATTTGTTCAAACGTAAAACCGAGTGTTGGTAAATACTTCAAACCTAATGCAATCGAACATATGACTACAAGCAATTGTATTTCTGTAATAAATGTCAGCTCTAACGATAAAGTTTTAAACATCGTTTTTTTTGCCGATAAAATATCCTTTAACGGAAATGAATTTAAAATCCGATCATAGTATGAGCGATAAGTTTTGTAAAATGATGTTTCTAATGAAACGACAAATAGTACCATAGCTGGGAGAACACTTAAATAAGCAAAGAAAACAGGTACATCATAATAAGGTGCAACTGTGAACGTTTCTTCCACCGTATATTGAACCTTACTATGCCATATTATTAAAGTATGCCCATACAGACCTAGTGTATAAAGCAACCCACATACGAACAAATAGGGATATAGCCTCATGTATGAAAAGAATAAGAAGTATTTTTCATTATTAACGTGAAAAAATGCTCGAATATAATGTGTAAACCGAATAACCATAATAGCAAAACCAATATCGAGGCAAATAAACATCGCTGTTGCACTATATATTTTCAAAGCATATATGCAAATACTAATTAAAGCTATAGAGACAACTACTCCTACTACAAAGCTCCTCACTATCTTCATATAGTCCTTTAATGCAGATACATACATACACTGAATCCAAATGATGATCAGTTCCACGAAAAAAATATAGGATACAACCTTAAATGTAAAATTCATTGGCGAAAATAAATAAAACAAGAATGCACTGACAGCACCAATCGTTACGCAAATGCAAATGACTCCATACATTGATGACAAAATGTAATCATACTTCTTCAAAAAGATATGGTCAGCAACATACCTAGAAATAATCAAGTTAAATCCACCTGTGATAATCTGTGAAAAAATGAGTGCATATTGTGCTGCAGCTAAAAACTTCTCTCTTTCTACAAATGGGGTATCAGCATATATTAATAATTGTTGCGCAAAGGTTAATAACAATATACATAAAGCAAGAGGGCCAACAGTTACGATTGTTGAATAACTATAAGCCTTAACTTGATTCAAAATACCTTGTTCATTAAAAAGCTTCTTTAATTGAAAACCTATTCCTGCCATTAATTTATCACCGTTTTATTATAAAGTTGTTTATAATTATCGATAAATGTTTCTTTTTGGTAAAAAGTTCTCACACGTTTTTTACCATTTTCTCCATAGCTTTTTCTAAGCTTAGCATTTTCACATAGTTTAATAATTGCTTGTCCCATCATGACATATTGCATCATAGGAACGATAATACCTGCAGCCCCCAGATCATCAGCTTCACCCATTAACAGCCCTTTACAATTACCTACATCAGTGGCTACAAATGGCTTACCACAAGCCATTCCTTCTAAAATAGCTAATGGTTGTCCTTCGCTTATGCTTGATAAAACAAGGATATCTAATTGCATTATATAATCTTTGATATTTACTTCACCTGTAAATATCACATCTTTAAGGTGCAAACTATTTACGAGCTGTACACATTCCTCGTAATATTCCTTATCTTCATCAAGCGGTCCTAAAATATAGAACTTTGCATTCGGCACTGAAGCCTTTACTATGGAGAAACTTTGAAGCATCGTTTTTATATCTTTAATTGGAACAACTCGAACAATCGCACCTATAAAAATGTCATCTTTAGACTTCTCTTGCTTTAATGATAATGCTTCGAAATTTTTTATATCAATTCCATTTGGTATAATTGATATTTTATTTTCTGCACAACCTAGTTCAATTTGAATTTCTTTGTTTTTATTAAATAAAGTAACAATGTTATTCGCGTAGGAATACGTACAATTTGACATATTATAAAAATATTGAATCCATAAATCTTTAAAATACCCTTTTACCCATTTCGCTTTAATAATTTCCTCCTCTCTTTCTCTTGTATAAATGCCATGCTCTGTTAAAACTAATGGTTTATCATATAAAAAACTTCCTAAACTGCCAATTACTCCTGCGTATCCGGTAGATACACTATGGTATATGTCAGCCTCTGGCAAAGAATTTTTAATCGCCAAAAACAAAGGTAAAACCATTGAGCGTAATGTCCAAAACATTTCAGTAAAAGGGATTTCACTATATTTTTCCAAACAAATTTCTTGAACAATCTCAAAAAAGTCTCTACTCTTTAGAAAACTAGTAACAGATTTAATTCTATGACTAGAAAATAATGAAAAAAGGACATCCCACTTAGTTGTTCTACTATCAAGTAAAGATCTGATAGCTGCTTTTTCCTCTAAAGAAAGATTATAGCGACCTCCCCATTGATCTCCGTTCTCATCAAATTCATCGAGAAAAGTCTCTACTACATGACTTACATTATTCGGCAAGCTATACTTAAATTTCCCTTTTAATTTTTTTTCTGCTCCGATCGTATAAACGATAAATTCGTGCTCTGATATATTTGATATTAACGATTGAATCCAACTCGATACTCCGCCTGTAATATAAGGGTATGAACCTTCAGCAACCAAACAAATTTTCATATTAATCTACCAACCCAATCTCTATTATCATATCTTTTGTCGATACGACATAAATATCGTCATCCACTTTTGTAACTGTACAATTTTTCAAACTAGTAATTTTCTTGTTTGTACGTAATAAGAATTTCATTTCTTGTGCAAAACGATCAACATAAGCAATGATACGATCACTATCTTGCTTAATAAATACTTCGGCATTTAAGTAATTTGCCATTTGAATACTAGCATTTGATGCAGTTCTACTCTGTAACCAAGGATAATCAGCATGTAAATCGCTTAACATTCCATTATACTCTTTTGAAAGTGTTGACCAACTTTTAGAAAAAGAACGATTTTCATCAAAAATATCGTCAGGGTGAATAAAATGTGAAAAAACGCCGATTGATGTAATGGCATTAGCGATCGCCCATTTATTTTTCTCGGAATATTCATATCCTGAAGTAATCCTTGGTAGGTTGTTATGTGTGCTTGTCGCTTCAAATTCTTGTATCTTTGAATATCCTACATCATCCTCTAAATACAATGATGAAATTGTGTTGATAGTGGGTATCGATTCTAGTAGTGCTTGCACACCCTCATCGCTGATCCTATTAGACGGAGGCACGTATGTTGTAAGCGGATAATTTGGAAAACTCTGCTTTACAAAGCTCTCGACCGTTTGTAATGCTAACACCATATCACCCATTGAATTCCAAGCGTTGTACCCCAAATCTACTACAGCGGCTGGATCTGTAGTTAAAGACTGGTGATTATATCCGTGAACACCTAATTCTCCTCCCATTTTCAATAATTCTCTACCGTACCGAATAAGTGTACTACGATCGGATCCAATATCATTAAATGGAGCTTTCACGACGTCATTATATGTTTCAATTAATACACCAGTATATACTACATCATACTTTGCTGCTCCACTTAAAATATCAGGCCACCAAATGTCTTCAAAAAAGCTTTTTATATCCCTTCGATATTCTTCAAATATTCCCTCATGGTACCCAGCTTGGATTGGAGCAGGAAAATCATCTAAGTATAGGACTTTCATATCCAAAATAGGATAAATAAAATCATCATTTAGCATACTTAATGCACCAGAAATCAACCCTCTATTTTCTTTTGTACTTAGCATCGTGCCATTAAAAACGATGAATTTTCCGTTATTAAATGACATACTCCACATAAGAGGAGTATCATCATCAGACGTTGCAAGAACGTCTGCTTTGCTTTCCAAGCCAACAGCTAAGGAAGAATTTTTCGCAATATTTTCTGCTCCAATCGTTAACTCTCGCTGATTAATAAGGATGTTAGAAGTAAGTTTTATTCCCTCTAGAGTAATAAAATCTCCTACTTCATATATTCCAAGTTTTCGGTAAACATTATAAAGTGAATTGTCTATTTCAGGGCGCATTGCAAACAATATTTTCCCACCATTTGAGGTATATTCCATTAATTGATCCAAAGTAGGAATCTTGCTAATTTCTTCTAATGCTATAATGACATTCTTGTATTGATCAATTTGCTCAGGGACAAGTGAATGAGGTATGACTTCCACCTTTTTCTTCATATATAATAAAGTTTGTTGGATATTATCCTTTAACAACACACTCTCACGGCTACCTTCATTATATATAAGTAAATATTCTTCAGCTTGTATTTCATTTAAAACATCTACAGGCAATCGTTCATAACTCATCTGCCCACTATTCTTTAGTTGTGAACTACCCGGTACAATTGTAAGGATAAGATCTGAACGAACTATTCCTAAAAATATTCCTGCTAAAAAAACAGACAAGATAATTAAATGAACTGTTTTCCCAATTCGAAACTTATAATTCATCTCAGCCTACACTCCCTTTCAACCAATACCTCATTTTATTCAAACCTAAAGGAGTTAGCCTGACAGGTGAATTTCTAAGCATATTCAATATTTCGTTAAATTTTTCTTGATCTTTTAAGATATAATATAGTTTCATTGTAATAAAATACGCTTCTTCTTCATTAAAGCAGTAGTTCATAAACAGTTCACAATACTTTTCTGCAACTTTTAACTCTCCAAGCTGTAAATCACATTCTATTTTTTCAATGTAATTTTCCTTATTATTTGGCTCTATATCAATGATCTTTTCCAACACTTGAGAGTATTGATACAGATATTGCAATTCCGCCCGCTCATCTAAGATTCCAAGATCAATATACTGTCTTAGTACTTGTGCATAGTTCTTCAATATTGATACATCCGTAGGAGTTATTTCTAATTGTAGCTCCAGCTTTTGAAGAGAGTTTAACAAGGAGCTATTGACTTCTAAAATGGCTGACGCTGCGTAATGTGAAGTTTCAGTATCATCATTCTTTATCGCGGCTTGTAATATATCTCCTTGTATTAATGAATCTGTTTTTAAAACATCGAGGAGCATTTTCCTTTTCGTTTTATTATCATTTAAAATCAACACATCCTTAATGGGTACAACATTTATCTCTTTTTCTTTATTTACACTTGTTAGTATATCCTTATCAATTTTTTCTCTGTGAATAATTGATTCGAATTTTCGATTACTTATGTTACCATCGTGTCGTTCTTTTTTGTTCATCATATGGATGAGGATTATGCCAACAAAGGGACAGCATAAGAGAATAGTTAGGTTAACTATTGTTCCTCTCTTTTTCCACCTAAAAAAACAAGAAAAATATATTAAAGAAGCGACATAGTACGCAAACAGTGCACTAAGCATACATTTCTTCCTCTTTAATTTGAATTTCACCTAATAATGGTTTAATTCGTTTCATAACCGTTAAAGCATCCTCTTTATTAGTATTTGAAAGTAGGATCCAATAATTATCATCGTTATCAATTCCAATAAAGTCTGTCTCACGAAGACTATTAGCTACTTTTATAGCTGCCTGTTGTACTATTTCAGTATTTGATTCAAGCTTTAATAAAGTGAAAGGGATATTTAATTGCTCCTTTGCTTTCCTCTTACTAATCATCGCTTTAGTTAAGTATTCTGGTTTTAATACTCTAGTATTTAGAATATATCTCTCTAATTTAGTGGCATTGACATAATCAAAGGCTCGTGTTATTGAAGATGAAATTAAATTAATGACAACTTGAAACAAGTTTTCATAGTATAATGTTAAGTTATTAAAATCCGTATCATTTATACAAATAATTGCAACTGGCTTGTTATCTTTCATAATGGGCGCAATCATCAAAGGTGTATGTGGATCTAAACTTCGATTTATATAAATCTGCTTCTTTTTCATCACATCAGTAATTGCACTCGAATCCTTCACCTTGATCGAGGAGGGGAATGTTAAGTGGGGGTGACTCGACTTTGATATTAATCGCAAGTATTCTTCACTATTTCCAACTAAATAAATAGCAGCTTCCTCAGTTTTCATAATGGTCTCAAGTACACTGATCACACCATTAAAAATTTCATCAGGCTCTAAACTATCAATTTTTTTAATAATTTGATAGATTTCACCTACACTTTGCTCTGAATGTAAAATTTGAGTTTGTAATTGTTCTTTAATATTTTTAGTTTCAGTATATATTCCATTTAGCAATTGATATTTTTCCTCAAACAATTTTAATTCTGATATTGCATGTTGTTCCCTAACATTCTTTTTTTCAATAACATATCCGATAATGAGTCCTACAAAAATATAAACTGCAAATTGAATGAGCGTGCTATTATCAGTAAATAAAGCAACTATTTCTCTTCCATTTTGCAGGCCTTCCCAAATATATATCATAATTGAAAGAGCACAGGCTATCATGACCTGATTTTTGCCTAATACAACCCCAACGATTAATATATATAATAGAAGAATATCGATTTGACCAAATAATAAATCGAATTTGATATAAGCTAATGCACTTACTATAAACAAAATCAAATTTTCTATAATGGGGAATATAGTTGTTTCAGACATTTTTTGAAATAAACTTTTTTTCCTTACTGCTTTGTTATTTACACTTTGTTTCTTCTTATCTTTAAACCAATGGTATGTCTTTTCAAGTCCTTCTTCTAGCTGATATTTCGGTAGCCAATCGAACTCTCTTTTAATACGTTCATTTTCTAACCTAGAATTTTTTATATCTCCCTCTCTAGCTTTTTTATGAACAAGGCCAGTTAGTGTCTCCAATTGTTCTAGGGCTGCTACAAGTTGATTAATGCTATTCTCCGTATTTGTAGATAAATTATATATGCCAGTTGTATCACTCATAACCCCACGATAAATGGCTTCAGAGACATCTTCAACGTAAATGAAATCCCGTGTTTGACTACCATCACCAAAAACTTCAATCGTCTGCTTATTTATTAACTTATTTAAAAAAATAGAGACAACTCCACCTTCACCATCATTGTTTTGTTTTGGGCCATAAACATTTGAAAAACGTAAACACAAAGTGTTTATACCATAATTTCCTGACCAAAATTGACAATATGATTCACCCATCAGTTTGCTCATTCCATAAGGTGAAGAAGGATTACATTTTTCGTCTTCAGTTAAGGGTAGTGCAGGATTATTACCGTATACTGCAGCTGAAGAAGCAAATACAAATGAAGATACTTTATACTTCTTTGCTAGTTGCAACATATTTATAACACCTAAGACATTCACCTTTGAATCATAAGTCGGACTTTCAACTGATGTCTTAACATCTACTTGAGCAGCTAAATGAATGACAACATCAAAATGATTTGCTCTAAAAACCTCTTCGCATTTTTCATCTTCAATATGTAATAAATAAGATTGATGTCTAAAATGAATATTTTCTTTATGACCAGTAGACAAATTGTCAAGTATATGAACCTCGTGTCCTTCTCTATAAAATTTTTCAGCTACAAAAGACCCGATAAACCCATAGCCACCTGTAATCAATACCTTCATACTATGCCTCCATGCCTAAAAACGAAATTCATTTGCTACTATTGTAACATTTACATTTAATGGTTTAATACATTTTTCCCATTTTCAAATAATAACAGAATGACCTCACAAAATACTCACAGGTTTTAATGACGTATAACATACAAGTAAAAAAAACAGATCGATGGCGTGTGTTCTTGCTCTCTAACTGTTTTTATGGATCTTTTCGTAAACTTTGTTGCTATAGTTCCTAAAATCGAATATAAAAATGTCGTTTTATTCAACAGTCATCGTTTTATAGGAGAAAAGAGAAACCTAGTTGTATACGTCTTTATTTTGTAATACAAAAACAACATTATATTCGAAAGCAGTCTTACTAATAGGAGGCAATCGTACAGCCTACAGCATGTACTAAATCATGATCATTCATTGTTTCACGAGTAATTGTGCCTCTATAGGTGGGGCTACTCCCATTTCATTATGTAGCATTTTTGCGTAGTAATCATAATAATCTATCAACAGGTTGTGATCATTCAGCGCATATAAGTTTAGGAGAGCAAGGTTTATTTTTTCATGCAAAGGATAGTATGACAAAAAGGTTTTCAGCCGTTCCTCGGCTAAGTGAAATTCTCCATTCGAACCATAATGAAGAGCTAATTGAAGAGTTAGTGAACTATATTTTTCTACCAACTCTTCTTGAACACCTATACTCCATATGTAATCTTTCCTGCCGAATAAGCTTCCTTTGTATTGATGAAACACACGTTCACTTTCCTTTAAGTTTGCACTTGATACATTTTTGTGTGTTTCGAAATAATGAAGAAAATCGTCAAAATCACTATTCATGTTATTCATATCTAATAAATAACCTTCATTCACTTTTTTGATCGATAGCAAAATATCGTTTTCTTTGAGAACTTTTTTTAGTCGATAAATTGTTGTGTACAAATTATGTACGGCACGATCATCTTCCATATTTCCCCATAACAATTCTGTGAATATCCATTTATCTATTATTTGATTAGGTTTAGTAAGGAAGTAAGCAAACAGTTCTTCTGTTTTTTTTGTTGGCCATTTAATAATTTCACCAGAGCCATTTCTCACCTCAAGTGTACCTAAACATAAGATTGTTTCATTCCACTCCTCTTCAACTACTTTTCTAGTTTCACTTAATTGAGTTCCCATAAACTTTTGGTTCTTCCTTAGCCTAGTTGTCACTTTTTCTATTTCTTGAATCGTCACAGGTTTTAATAAATAATCAACTGCATACACTTTGAATGCATCTAAAGCATATTGCCCATACGCTGTTGTAAATACAATTTGGATATCCTCATTTATAATAAGCATTTTTTTTGCTAGCTCTATGCCAGTCATTTTGGGCATTTCTATATCAAGGAATACAACATCTGGCTTAATAATAGGAAACTGCTTAAGTGCTTCAAGAGGCTTGGTAAAAGTCCCAGCAATTGATAAATGAGCATTTTGACCTATAACTATCTTCATCAAATCTAAAATCGGTTTCTCATCCTCTACGATCATAACCTTAAGCATTAGCATTCTACCTCTTTCCTAAGAACTTTATTAGTCCATAATCAATTATCAGTACATTTAGGAAGCTGAATATTAACTCTCGTACCTTCATTTTCTCTTGAATGCACCTCAATATAACTACCATTGATGGATTCTAACCTCTTCTTTATGTTCGTCATACCAATACCTGCATTCTTTATTTTACCTGCACGAAACTGTTGAAGAACGTCATTTGTCATTCCAACTCCATTATCTTCTATTTGTACTAAGATATGTTTGCCATATTCTTTAATAGTTAATGAAACATAACCACGTCCTTCTTTTTCGAATAAACCATGTCGTATCGCATTTTCCACAAGCGGTTGGATACATAATGAAGGAATATGGACTGAGTCTAACCCTTCGCCTATTTCACACCTAAATTCAAATTGTTCAAACCTAGCTTTTTCAATTTCAACGAATGCATTTACTAAATCTAACTCTTGTTGAAGTGGAACAAGCATTGTCTTATGATCAGAGCTGTAAATAATTCGTAAATATTGACTTAACATCGTTAACAAATGTGCAGCCTTTTGCCCGTCTGTAAAGCAAAATGAGATGATATTACTAATGGCATTATATAAGAAGTGAGGTTTAATCTGAGCTTGCAAAAATGCCATTTCATTATGAAATGCTTCTTCCATTGATGTTTTCATAGATAGTAATGTTTGAATTCTAGCTATAATGGTGTTTGCTTCAAACGGTTTTGTTACATAGTCGTTCGCTCCAGCTTTGAAGCCTAATTCAATATCTTCTGGCAAATCATTTACAGTTGAGAATAAAATAGGCAATTCTAATAATGAATGTGTCTCTCTTATTTTTTGACATAATTCAATCCCTGACATAACTGGCATCATCACATCTAATATGACTAAGTCAATATTTTTATATTGCTCTAACTTCCTTAAAGCATCCTTAGCTGAATATGCAGTAATCACATTATAATGATGACTAGATAATAAGTTGTGTAATATCGTTATGTTTGATGGTTCATCATCCACAACTAAAATCGTGTTTTCATATTCATCTATTTTGTCAAAGTTTTGTTTTGACAAGATAATTGAGTTAGAAGGTATGACTGTTTGTTCAACTGATTCTTCATTATTTTCATGTTCAGAGCATGTGGCAATAGGTAATTTAAAAGCAAATCTCGTACCTTTTCCAACTTCGGACCAATCGACCCATATGTCACCGCCCATTTTTTCAATAAGTTGTTTGCTTATATACAACCCTAACCCCATACTTTGATAGCCATTTTGTGGCGACAGCTTATCAAGCTGTTCAAAATACCCAAAGATCTCTTCAAATTTCTCTTCAGGTATGCCGATTCCTGTATCCTCGACATATATATATAGTTGTTGGTCTAATGACTTAGCTGAAACAATGATTTCCCCATGCTCAGTATGTTTTATTGCGTTTTGTATTAAATTATATAAAATTTGCCTTAGCCTATTCTCATCAGCAACGGCGAATAAAGATTCATCAATCCCGTTTATCAAGTGTATTTGTTTCCCTTGAATTTCAAAGGCCAATACGTCAAACACGATTTGTGTAGACACTTTTATATCTACTTTCGTTGTGTTTAACCTGAATTCTCCATTCTTCAAACGTGTTACGTCGATTAAGTCGTTTACTAAATTTGAAAGTTTAATAGACGTGTCATGTATAAGCGACAGATTGTCCTTATATTTTTGTGATTTATGTTGATCCTCATTTTCAAGTAAAAAGGATGATATATTTATAATACCGTGAAGAGGTGTTTTAAATTCATGTGAAGTCTTAGCTAGAAATTCATCCTTCACTTTATCCACTCGAAGCAGCTCTTCTGATAACTGTTCATTTCTTTTAAAGGCATTTGAAAACCGTAGTGACATTAATAAAGCAAGCATTAATAATAATATAAAAGGTTCAAACGGAAATAAGGCAATAGGGTTATCAATTGCAATAAAGCTATCAATTACAATAAAATACTTAAACATATGTACACTCATTGCAATTGAGCCTAATATTAAATAGATACTACCCTCCATTTTTTGTAAAAAAGCTAAAATCATTACATACACAGCGAAAACCATAGCAAAAATACTATACAAAGACGTTGTATTTCTCACCCAAAAAGGAATATACGCAGGAAAAATAAGTTCATACAATGTTAGCAACAAACCTATTGACGCTACGAACCAAACAAACTTTTTACTAACTACATTTTTAAATGCTGCATATATATATAAAACTAATGAAAGGTTTGACAACATAAACGACACGTACTGCAGTCTTAAAACAATCCAGTGAGGAGTATTTGGAAAAACTGTATACCATACTAACTCTCCATGAACAGCTTTGAATATACCAGTAGCTAGGCAATAAATAGAGAAAAGTAAAAGAAAGTAATCCTTCTTCCTTTGAGAATACAGGCCAATAAAATACAGCCCCATGATGAGGAACACACTAATTGGAACCCAATCATTCATAAGTGATCGGTCTCTTAATTTCGAGATTTGTTGCTGATCACCAAAATATATAGAAGTAAATATACCTCCTCCAACCGAATAATCGTAGTTAGCTACTTGTAAAATAATTTCATTCATGCCTTTATTCAAAGTAAAGTATGTAACGTATGTTGCAGTCCCTGGAGTATAAAGCGACTCATCGTTTGGTTCCCCACTTGATCCCAACAATTCTCCATTCAAGAACAATTTATTCGACATAATTATAAATGAAGGTGTCTTTATACCATAAATATGTTGATCATCTTGTACGTTTACTTTTAAACGATAAGTTGCTTTGCCATACGGACTCATTGCTTGATTACCATTTTCATAGCTTGTCCAAGTTATGTTAGGCACTTTTACAAATTGAGGTATAAATTTTTGACTGGAGTTTGTTTTAAAATCATTTGCATTTAATAGTTTATTAGGATAAAACTCCCATTCCCCATCAAGTCGAATAACTCCATCATTTTCATGATCCCATTGCGATAAATCTAACACCCCATCTTCTATTGAAGGTGATGCTAATTCGTGATGTGTTGCAATATAGTATAATGTACCTGCTACGATCAGAGTGATCAATAATAATAACTGTATAGCGACTAACTTAGTTTTCATCTTGCACCTCAAGTAAAATACTCAAAAAAATTATTAATTAAATAGGTATAATTAACTATCATTTCCCAATAAATGTTTATAGAACTTAATAACGAACTAAAAGATAACACTACCAAAAGATTCTCACAAAAATCTCACAAAGTATTTTCTAGTCTCTTTAACTATTAAAATACTCTAACAAAAACTACTCAAAAACAATACATTGTTATTACCTATTGTGGAACATAAAGGAATTAGCTTTTAACAAAAGCCTTTTGTCCTAAACTATGTTGCTATTAATCGGAAACTAGAAGATTCAGCCATCGTTTTAGTATTAATAGGTATCGCTAAATCTAATCGTATATACGTAAAAATATAAGTACGATAAACAACATTCTATGCGAAAACAGCCAAACAAAAAAATAGCTTTTTCGTATACTTTGTTCCATCGTTAAATAAAGTGAACAATTGCGCAAATATAGTACTATTATAATAGTACTTATTGAGTATAAGCTACTCTATTTTTTACCTTAGCAAAAGTACAGCATAGAATAAAATGCAATGTAGCCTTCATACAAAGTTTTCACAAAAAAATAACTACTTAACCCCATATATAAGAAAGGTAAGTAGTTATATCTATTAAACTTGTTTTTTATTTTAAAATCATCGTTATTTCACAATGCTTGATTAATGACTTCCTATATAATCAAACGTATTTGAAGGGTAGAATGTCCAGTCGTTGCTATTATAAGTAGCTGCACCAGATGTAATATCACTATTCCTTAACAAGGTTTTATCTTTAGCAAAGCTAGTGCCTTCAACACCGATTACATCAATAATAACACCATTATGCTTCAAGACAATTGAATCATCACCATTAAAAACCATGTTTGTTTCAGTCATATCTGCTTCTACTAAAATAGTTTGGTCCGCGTTAGGATTTGCAATAACAAAAACTTCACCACTGTTTATTGTACCACTTAATGAAATACTACTAGAAAGGTTGGATAGCTCAATTGTATATTGTGATAGATCAACAGATACACTTGTTCCATTATAAATTTCTAGTGCTTTATTATAACTGCTTCCTTCAATATATTCAGAGAAAAATATATTGGATGTATGATTTTGACCATCTTCCACATAACCAAATGACCCTTCCGCAAAAGTCGTTTGATCCCACCACTTATAACCTGGGTCAGGTGAAGACCATGGCTCAAATTCAGGCTCTGTGGAATTTTGTGGTGTTTCAAAATGCAATAATGAAGTAGGTTGATCTAGCTCAAGTCCAGGTATATCAGCGAAGCTTGTATAGCTTTCTTGAACCGTTAGCCAATTTACCATATTCACAAGAAGTCTAGCGTCATCAACTTCAAGAAAACCGTCATAGGTTCTTTTGGATGATCCATTTTCCTCACGTGCATATTTAGGTGTTGCATCTTCTACCGGAGATGAATCCCCGATAAATGCTGTTTTTCCTAACCCATGCTTCCCAATCGCTGCATAAGGGCCTTCTTCGATTCCACCGCCATTATATACGCCCTGATCTACTGCATAAGACCATTTTTGGTTTGTGCTTGGTAAATATACGATCCCCTTAGCTTTTGTTGGATCTACTATAGCCAAGGTTGATCCAGCATGCATAGCCACGTTGTTTACCCCTTCTGTAATTCCGAAGGATTGATTTGGTGTTACAATTTGATTAGCCGTAACATCTCCTATCGCATTATAACGAAAACGAATCCCAAAATTTTCTGAGAGCCAATCAGAGCTTGTTACATCCTCCATCGCTGTTGAATTGCGCTCTTCAGTACTCATGCCTTTTGTTGGATCAGTCCACGCACCACGTCGATAACCGTTAAAAATTTCTGATGAATCCCAACGGTTTTTATTTCGGTCAGCATTATAATGGTCAGATATGAAAAAAATACTTCCTCCATTTTCTACATACTGTAACATGACCGCTTGCTCAGAACTTTTATAAGGTATATTTGCCTCAGGTATTATAAAAGCATCATATGTCGCTAAGTCTTCATATGTAATTGGGATAGATTGTCTAAGTTCTTTAACGTAATAGCCATTATCTGCGAGTGCATTTGCAAAATCTGAAAATCCCCCGTCTATTACCCAATCAGCTGCACCTGCAGTTTGTCCATGAGTATTGTCAAATAAAATCCTCTTTTCATTTACATTACCTCTTGCTTCAATTTCTGGTGCAGGATCTCCTACTCCTTCTGCAAAAATAGCAACATCTACTTGTAAATAAGCAACGAGGGTCAATAAAGCGATTACACTAATACAAATCCTTTTTCCTACTTTTAATATCATAAACAAACCTCCTACCTTAATTATTCTCCCTTTTCTAGATTATCATATTAATATGAAATTTAAGTTAAGAATCGTAATAATATTAATAAAACTATTTAATTACTTTTCCAAACTTACATTGTAGAGATTTAAAATAACAGCTTTAATGCTCATATACTAACAGGAGGCTTTTGTCCATATCCTTCTCTATATAATATTAAAATGCAATATGAAAAAGGAATTTGTCCTTACTTGTCGAATAACAATGATGAATGTCATACTTTCACCAGTGCTGTTTTCAAAAACTTATGATGAGATCTTCTTGGACTTCAATCTTTTTATTAAAAAAGACGCTATGAGTACTATATTGTACCTTGTTTAAGTCTCACTACATATAGCAACATTCACCTATCTATGAAAAGAAGTTTTACAAAGAAGAAATATATACACACTGCCGTATGCGTCAAGTATATGCACCTACCATAACCTCATATAGGATTGTTACTTACATCTAAACTAAGGAGCATGAATACAATATGAATACATTACAACTAATTAGTGACTATAAAAATAATTCCACGTATAGAGAGAGTTTTATTAAGCTAGCTAAAGATGTTTTTGGGATAGATTTTCAACAATGGTATGACTTAGGGTATTGGGATGATAATTATATATGTTATTCATTTGTTGATCAAAAACAAGTTATTGCCAATGCTTCAATAAATAAAATGAGCATCGTGCACATGGGGAAAGTGCTTAACGCGATTCAAGTTGGCACAGTTATGACACATCCTGAATATCGAAACAAAGGCTTAGCTGCGAAACTGATGAAACATATCATTGCAACATATGAAAACGATTGTGATTTCATATATTTATTTGCAAATGATTCTGTTTTAGATTTTTATCCTAAATTTGGATTCAGTAAAGTCTTAGAAAGTAGCTTTACTATACAGCGCTCTGACTTAAGTCTTAAACAGACAAATCCTTTAACGATAAAAAAATTAGATGTTAATAAACAATCACATCTAACAATTATTGAAAGATTAGCTAACACAAGAGTTCCTGTATCAAACATCTTTGGGGTAAAAGATTGTAAACACCTGCTAATGTTTTATATTATTACAGCATTTAAAGATGCTACTTACTATATTGAAGAGGAAGATAGCATTATTATTTTTGACCAAACTGATGGCGTGTTAAATCTTTACGATATGATTAGCAATGATAAGATCGATGCTGTGAACATTCTTAGTAATTTGATAACAGATGAAAAAACTATTCATTTTCATTTTACTCCGGACTTCCTGCAAGGTCTGTTAAAAACTGAACTCATATCAACCATTGGTAATGATACGTTGTTTATACGTCCTTTAGCAAAGGATTTCCCTAGCCATTTCTTATTTCCACTTACATCTCATGCGTAACATTGCTATTAAGATTTGTACAGTAATTGTTTAATCTACATGAACAGCACTTATCAAGGTGGAAGTTATACTCCTCCTGTTGATTAGCCCTAAAAATAGAAGTATGGTCTAGAAAAAAACAGAGTTGATCCAACAAAAAAAGTGTGTTCCCTAAGTCATATAAATGAATAGGAAACACACTTTTTCAGCTTAAATGATTTTAAAGCTGAATTTGCTGCAGACTAACTACAACCCCGTCCTCATCAGCGTAAACAAAATAGCCTGGCTTCCAGTCTATTCCACCAAAGTGTAATCGTTCATTCCTTTTCCCCTTCCCTTGCTTTTTACTTTTCAAAGGATGGGTTCCTATAGCTAAAATACCGATATTAAGTGTAGCAAGTTCTGCCGAGTCACGGACACACCCATTAATAATAATCCCACTTAAATTACGCGACATAGCAATACCACCTAGTCGATCCCCGAGCAAAGCACAATTTCTAGAGCCCGCACCATCTACTACTAATACCGACCCTTCTGGTACTGTCTCCAATGCTTCTCTAACTAAAACATTGTCCTCAAATACTTCTACCGTTGTGATTGGCCCAGAAAACATGTGTTTTTTTCCAAAAGAACGAAAGTCTGTTTGACAAATTGATAATTCTGCTCCAAATTCGTCACATAAGTCTGCAGTTTTTAACTCCATAATTACATCTCCTTTTTCACACTTGTTTTCTGGTTATTCGACAAATTGCATGTAAAATCCTGTAATGGGGCATCATTATTATGCTTAGTTAATTGATGGCACTTTTTCTGCGTAAGTGAAAGTGGAGAATTACACCTCTACACTCGGGATAGTGGCATCTTCTCTACTTTTACAATTTTGTGATCTCTCATAAAAGTACATCATAATGCTCATTTTTAATTAATAAATTTTACGAAAAGACTCATATTTAATAAGCAATTAAAAGCATATAAAAAACTGTGATCCATCATTTGATGAATCACAGTTTCTCTACTCTAACTTCAAATACTTGTTATTTCATTTATTTTTTCAAACCTCTATATGTTGCTGTTCTTAGCTCATCAATATAAGGCTCAAGCTCTGGCATTCCTTCTTCTCTTGCTTGGCGAATAGCAAGTTCAATATCGTATGGTACTCGAACTAACTGAATCGCAAAGGAGCTTACTACATCAGAACCGTAGTCCCCTTCTAGGATGATATAAGATGCCTGTGTCATATCTAAAGGATTACCTACACTTCCAACGTTTAAAAGCACCTTCTCTTGTATATGGTGGATAAAGGCATAATGAATATCTCCATAACAAACAACGTCTGGCTTACGTCCATTTATTCCACCAGTTTTTTCAGTATTCGCAAACATTTCCTTCCGCTTGTCTAGCGAGTCCCAAGGATAGACTCGGTGATGAACGCTCGTATGTGAAGCATGAAACAGCCGTATTTTACGACCACTCATCATAAAATCATACGAAAATGGTAAAGATTTTAAATACGAAAGTTGTTCTGAACTTAAACGATGCTGATACCACTGAATATATGTATTATTTGTTTCATTTGGAAGAAAGTCATCCCAATTACCTTGTACTACGATATCACAGGTGTCACGGATGATGTCTATACTTTTCTCTGGATGTGGTCCCTTCCCAACCAAATCACCTAAACAATAAATTTTTTCAATGCCTCGTTGTTTAATATCTAGCAGTACCGCTTCTAGCGCCGGAATATTCCCATGTATATCCGAAATAAGTGCAATCCTCTCCACCAACATCCCTCCATAAAGCTCATTATGGTTAAAGCCCAATTATGTTGAGCGAGTTTAATTGAAATTGTACTATAAATTTCCCACAAGTACCTAACAAAAACAATTTCTAGTTAAATTAGAGCTCATTTATAAAGGCTGTTTACGCATTGGTTGTTGCTTTTCGTATTATAAAATACACATATGTAACTATCATTTTCGGCATCATTTCTTCTATCTGAATATGAGTATGACTTTAATCGCCTTTTGTTAAGGTAATTTCATCTAAATAACAATATTACGAAACAAGCCTTTGTCAACATTTATACAAAGCATAAATCATTGACGAACTGAATTTGAATAAGCTACGATAGAATGTACGTGACCTTAAGGAGAGAAAAAACAGTGAAGAAAAAAATAGATATTATCATTTTGTCTGGATTTCTTGGCAGTGGCAAAACGACACTACTTACAAATTTGCTAAAACAAGAAAAACAACTTGACCGTAAAGTTGCCGTAATCATGAATGAATTAGGCAAAATATCAATTGACTCACAAGTAGTTCCTGATAACACAACTTTGAAAGAACTGTTAAATGGCTGTGTTTGCTGTACGATGCAAGGCCAACTAGAAGCACAACTTCAAGAACTATTATTAACCCAAAACATAGATGTTATTTATATAGAAACAACTGGGGTTGCACATCCAATAGAAGTGGTTGATGCGTGTATGTCACCTATTTTTGCTGATAAATTAGCAATACAAGGTATTATTACAATTGTTGATTCAAAAAGATGGTTTGACCGTGACAAGCTTTCTCCACAGATGCAACAATTATTATACGAACAAATTCGTCATGCTGATACATTACTTTTAAATAAAACTGACCATTTAACAGATGGAGAACAAGCAAATCTAATATTTTCAATTCAATCCTACAATTCTCATGCGACTTGTTTGTTAACTACTTTTGCAAATATCTCATTACAGCAAGTTCAAGCAGTTCCAAAAAACAGTCGTATTTCAAAACAAAGCACTCATGTTCAACATGATTTAAAAGTAAAATCATACGTACACCAGTTCATGCACCCCTTGGACATAGATACTTTTGAAAACTGGCTTCGGGAGATGCCTGAAACTATTTTGCGAATTAAAGGCTACTTGAAATTTACTCATTCTGAATCGATGTTCTTATTTCAGTACTCGTATGGGATGCCGATTTATATGAAAGAACCAGTACAAATGCCGATGAATGTCGTCTTTATAGGTGAAAATTTAAACACGTCATGGCTTGAGAACGAAATGATTAAACTTGAGCAAAAGAATCTATAGTATTTATGTTTAAAAATTCTATATTTTCAGAAATTAACAATAGTTATTTTCGCACATACCCTTTATAATAAAATTACAAAGCTTTAATATTTGCTCAAAACAAATGGAGGTGGGGCGCTAAAGCGATTAATGTAGACTTCAAATCGTATGTTGCTTGTTTATCTTTGTAAAAAGGAAGTGATTGTATGCGATTATTTAAAACGTTGAAAATACTTCTGTTAGCAAACGTAGCGATTATCGTAGTTTTTATCTTCCTTCCTGCTTTATTAATAAGTGACATTAGTGTCCTAGAATCAATTCTTGAAACATTAAATAACAATGACTAACACTAAGAAATTTTAAGAAGCCTGTACACAATATTTTTGTGACAGGTTTTTTTATTTTATATTTGTTACATATAGTTTCTTTGGTGCATGGACTTGTCAGAAAGCTCTTCACTTTTACACATATGAAATCTTGTGAATTTAAAATTTCACCTAGCCTTACTTATTGCATATATATAATCTGCTAATATGATACTTTATTTTCTATGAACTCATATAGCATAATAACCTTCATTCAAGCATTTGAACATTTAAGCCGTTGTCAAGTATGTTGGTGTTACCGCGGAATAATAGTCAAAGCGCGCTTTCGATAGGAAAATTCGATGAGCGATGATAAACTGTTTGAACAAATGATCCATCAATACCGACCGATGATACTAACAATAATGAGAAAACTTCATCTATATAAAAACTTTGATCACTATTATCAAAGTGCCTTAATTGCTTTATGGCAAGCTAATGACAAATTCGATAGTGAAAAAGGAATTTTTTCAACTTATGCTTATGCAACAATTCAAGGAAAATTATTATCTGAATTGACCAAAGAGAACCGTGTAGAGAGTCGTTTCCTCTGTATGAGTGATGAAAATCTTCAGTTTCTTGCTGGTTCTTACGTGGATATAGAAACAGAGCATGAAAGTTTGCTCATGTATTGTGAAGTATTAACAACGAATCAACAAAAATGGCTGTTAGGTACTTTTTTGTATGGTAAAAAACTACAACATATTGCTAGTGAAGAGGGTGTCTCAATTGCTGCCGTTAAATCATGGCGAAGACATGCTTTAGCAAAATTAAGAAAGACTTTCACTCCACCTTCCACTTAACCTTTCATATTAGTTTTCAAGTGGACATCTTTGTTACTTTGTAACAAAGAGCAGATTTTGGCTATATCTCCTGATTATGATCGCATTAACAAACAATCCCTACTCGTTTGCGTTTACGTGAGTAATATCGATTAATTATGATTGCGGTTTGTACGGCATTACAATTGGAACAGTCATTAAATGGTGTGCTCTTAAAAAGGTGCGATTTTTAGGGGCACCCATAGTTTTTAACTACGCTCTTCTGTTAGATAACGATATATTACGTCTCCACCTCTTTGAGCAATTCCATGAAAATGCTTAAAGTCACTGCGACTAACTATTACGTTTCGATAAGTATAGAATTGTTCCTTACTAACTCTAAATTCATTTAATTCTCCATCACGCAGTTTGTCTAATATTTCTGTAATATATTGTTCATCCATATGGACATTCCTCCTCTAGTAATAACTTATTGTTGGACATAAATGATAAAATCTATATAATCATGGGTAATAAAGCTAAAAAGTATGTAAACTAGCCCAATTACATTGTATTAATACTTCAAACTAGATATTTTAGTATTTTACATGTAAAGTTATTTATTGTCTATATGAGAGCGAGCCTAGTAAAAATTAACCTTATTAAAATAGTTATATTGACTCATTCATAGTGGTAAATTAATACATATTTCAGATCAAACGTATGAACTAACGATAATAAATGTCAATTATCCAAAAAATTGCTTTACTGATTATCTATTTTAGGGCAAAATTGGAAGTATAAGTTTTTAAAGGAGAGATAACATGAAAAAAGCAGAAGTGGGGAACATCATCGAGTTCAGAGGTGGGCTACAAGGAATCGTTGAGAAAGTTAATGAAAACTCCGTTATTGTAGACTTAACTTATATGGATAATTTTAATGAACTAGAGCTTGAACACCGTCGAACAGTTATTAACCACAAAAACTATAAAGTTATCGCTGAAACTAACTAACTCTTCATATCTTACTTACATATTCTTCTCCTGTACATACTAGAGCCATTTCACTTGAAGGCTGTTGCCTTTATGTGAAATGGTGCCAATACCTCGGATCATATATGTTCCTTCTTAAGCATCGACAACTACACATCAAAATAAAGATATGCTACACCGTTTAACTCCTTAATCGCTGTGGTCTTCTGATTTTCTTGTATTTCAAAAAAGCTGCTAAAAATTTTTTTCTTCCTTATCTATAAAATTCTCAATCTTCCATCCATTATCATAACGAAGCAAAAAACGCTACAATTCAGTAACGTTCAAAAAATAATGCAACTATTTAACAGGTAGAAATATGTTTTATAATCATCAATAAAAAATCAAAAGTCATAATTTTTTCTTGAGAGGTTAGTTAGAAGAACATTTTTACATTTTACTTATCATTTATTGGTGGTCGTGATTTCGAAAGAATTTATAAATATATTTACATTTATTTATCAAAGGGATCTTTGAGAATCAAAGAATCTGTGATGTGTACGTCTTTTTCTAACGCTATATCTGCTTCCCAGCACGTGTTTAAGAAAGCATCCTCATGAAAGATGTTAAGGGTTTGTTCAATAATATCTTCTACTTCTCTTTCAATTTGTTTTTGACGTTCAGACATGCGACTTCACTCCAATTATTAAACTTATATGTAAATTAATTACATTTTCGCATTTTCTTTTTCTTGTTGTAGTTATTCCGAGCCCCTAAAACGAAGGATGGACAGTGCTCATATAGAACACTGTCCATCCATAATATTATATTTTAATTATCATCTGGGTCTATGATCCCCAACTTAAACGTGATTTTAGATTTCTTTTCTAAATTACTACTTGCTACTTCCTCGCTACCTATACCAGCAGAAGCAGTAACTATAATAACAGCAATTGCTGTAAATGTTAATATGAGTTTCTTCAATTTATTGGTACCTCCTTGTCTAATTGTTTTAATTCAAGCATTGGTAACTGTGCATAATGCATATCACCAATTGCTTCAAATAATATAATCGATTGTCTTAAATGGTCTCTCTTTGAAGACAGATCATTTGCTATTAGACCTTTCATAAAACTAATAAATGGAGCCTCAAAATCTTCATATGTAGCATTTTTGATCAATTGCTCAGATTCATTGATTAAGCCTTTTTGATAATAATAATAAGCACGGTCAAAATCAGATGTGTCACCTGTTGCATTGTCTAAATCAACTTTATGATAACATTTTGCTATAAACAAGTGTGAGTCAACTGCTTGGCTATCTTTAATTCTACCACTTCTCGCATATAAATATGAAGATTTTTTTAAATTTTCTTCACATCCATCATAATCAGAAAAGAACTTGGTCAGCGCCAAAGAAAAATATGCTGATGCTTTAATTCTTTCTCCAGCATTACTGTTAAAAATCACTTTTGATATTTTTTCAACTTCTTCATATTTCAATAATTGCATTTTAGCTCTCATAAGTGATGTAAGGGCTCTTATCGTAAAGCTTTGACGCAAATAATCGTTCTTCACTTTCTTGGCAAGCTTGATTGACAACTCACTTTTTAGTTCTAACTCACTGAAATTACGCGCTTCCAAAACCACTAAACTATCTATTATTGATAATAAATAGACAATGACTGGGTCACTCGACCTAACTAATTTTGCCTCTAAAATGATGCTCGTCCATTTTTTATTTTGGGTCTTTTTTATCCGTAATAAATCATATAATTTAGCAGTTTTTTGTAAATTTTGACTTTTCCCCTTACACCGGTTTATTAAGTCAGTCAAAAAATCAAACAAGCTATTATCATACGCATAATCCATTAATTTTAGTAGATTAGTTGCACCTACATCATTTTTTCCAAAATCTTGGACAATGGCATCAATATTAGTCGAATTGTTTGCATATAGCCTTGCTAGCGAAAGAATATTTTCAAGCTTCGGTTCATTTTGAGACTGATTTTTTAAGTAGTTTTTCATATTTGCTATCGTTTTATCACTTACTTTTATGGCCGCACCAAGCTCAACATTACTACGTTCATCAAAGATCATTTTATCATAGAGATTTTCCAATGTTATCAATAGAAATTACCTCTTTTCGAAAACATTTGTCAATAAACTATCTTTTGTTACAATATTCAATCATTTTCATAGCTAAAAATGTGATGATTTCGTTTAGTTTTACCTAATAATCTCATTTTTTTACATAAAAGTAAATAGGAGCTTATACATAACTACTTCATATTTAATGTAATTTAATATTAATAGTCTCTGTATCAAAAACATCTATACATGACTTAACTACTAGATGTTGAACTAAACAATTGTTTATCTCGTTAAAGCATAATACAACACATAAATCCAGCTTAATAAACCATGTATACAAGCCCAAATAATTGATTTATGAAGACTCCAAGATATTGCAATTGCTAATGCCGATCCAAATGTAATACCCGTTGATACATAATTTGACTTATTCTTCTCTTTCACAATCTTCATATGCATCACCTTTTCTTATCGATTTTTTAATATACCTAGAAAAACATCTTTTTCATTATTTTACCATACTTAGATCATTTACATTGTAATTGTGAATATTTTTGAATTAAGCTAATTACCTACTACATTTGTATTATAAAGTAAGCAAAAATATATCTTGAACCTAAAAGTGTAAACAAAATTGGTGCGAAAATTGATTTTTAACATCAACGAAATAATAAAGCCCTTTCTTCTTGAAACTATATGTGGTACAATTAGTTCTGTTATTGTTGTTCCAATATGATTGTTAAAAGGAAATATCTCAAAGATTTTCATCTTTAATATATATTTGGAGTAAGAATAGTAATATAATGTGGAATTAATAATCCACCCAGGAGGAAGCGAAATGGCACAAGGTAAAGTAAAATGGTTTAATGCAGAAAAAGGTTTTGGATTTATCGAAGTTGACGGTGGAGATGATGTATTTGTACACTTCTCAGCTATTCAAGGTGATGGCTTCAAAACATTAGAAGAAGGTCAAGAAGTTTCATTCGATATCGAAGAAGGTAACCGTGGACCTCAAGCTGCTAACGTACAAAAGTTTTAATAAAAAAAATCGTCTTTTATAGACGATTTTTTTTATTCTTTAATATTCTGTTTGAGCTAGTACTAGCAGAGTACTACACCCTCGATGTAGGAAGTAGGACTTGGCAAATTCCAATATTCTTCATTTTGATTATGTTAATGTACTAAAATTCCTCATACTCATAACAGAATTGTTCAATGTTCTGATTATTTAATTTAAAAAATGTATTTTGCGAAACTCCTAATCTCAATGCTTCCTCCTTATCCATTTGTTTGTATACCCCTCTTAAATCTCTACCCATTAAGCCATATGAAATGACAATTACTTTCTCAACATCCTTAATACTATTAAGCCATTTGGATGCACGCTCTACAACAGCATCATAGCTTTCCCATCTGGAGATTTGAAATACCAATTGTAACTATCTGTATTTTTTATAAGGTTAGGCCATGAAGCTTCTATTTCCTTAGTTGTTAAGCCAGCCCAAGAACCAACAGATACTTCTTTTATCCTATTATCAATAATTACCTTATTAAAATCATACCCTAGAGTTTCACAAATAATTTTTGTACTTTGAATAGTTCTTCCTAGTGGACTAGAATAAATAGTCCATTCATGAGGATCATCGATTACTAGCTTTAATAACCTTGAAATGTTTTTAACCTGGTCAATCCCCTCTATTGTTAAAGGTGAATCAAGCTCACCCTGATATCGTCCTTGAGTATTAAAAACTGTTTCTCCGTGTCGAAGTAGGTAAATAGTATGAGTGAACCTCTCCAACTAATTGTTGTACAATTTGATGGAGCATCCCTTGTCTTAAATAGAGTACAAAACAAGCTATTAAGCCACCTTCGGTGACTCTAATGCCAAGTTAAGACTAATTAATGAAGACAAGTTTTGTTCTGTTCTTTTTGCCAATTCAGGAACTTTTGCCTGAAGGGACAACCATTTCTTTTCAGAAATGGATTTTTGGACTCCTCGAATAAAATATCGAGCTCCGATATTGTAAGAAGCTGATAAATCCGCATGATAAACTTTGCCCGTCGAAAACGTGGCAAGGTCTTTTTTAGGGTTTCTCTCTAATTCTCCCGAACCATCAAAAGCTAAGGCACTTGTATTTCTGCATTCCGAGGTAATGAGCCGCTTGAGTGACTTTGTTTTGAATCCCTTTTTTTCTCCAATAATGGAGCTTGAAACGAAGTTTTTTTGCACCGTAGTAACCCTTTGGGGTTTTCATTTTATCCAGGTACTTAAAGACAATTACATCGCAATTATGCTCGCGAGCGAACTTCACGATTTCGTAAGAAGTATTGTTTACAATGTGTTTTTGAATTCCATTGATTCTACGCCAAAAGTAAGGAGCAGATATCCAGCCGGAAATCACTTGTGCTTTGCGTAATTTGTTCGTCATTGTATACAATCGGTCTTTTTCTTTTGGCTGGTTAATAAACTTTCGAGCCAAGACAGTTCCGGTTGAATCCATAACTGAACAAACCGCAGAGTTTGTGATTCCAAGATCTATGGCACAAATCTTTTGGTCTTTTAATTTTGTTTTAGTTAATGTTACTTTGTGTTCGTATGTAAAATTGAGAAAGTACTTTTTCCCAACCTTAACAAGCTTAGGACTAGATTCTTTCCACTCCCAAACGCCACGTTTATGTAAATCCTGCCCTTTGAATTCTACATCTATCCATACCCAATCATTTTTATGGAAAATCTTGATTTGAGCAGTGTTATCCGATGTTCTTTCGAACATATTACCACGATAAAACACAGGGAACTCTTTATGTTCCAACTGTAATCGAGGTGGTTTTTGGGTGAATTTCTTTCCCTCTAAAAAAGATTGTGCCTGTTCTAACTCCCAATTTTGAGAATTAGAACGAAAACTTTTCACTTTTCCGAATGCAGACGCAATAGCTGCTCTTCTAAAATACGAAGGAAATTTATAAAAACGTGAATTGAATTCTCGGTATTTTGGAAGAGGGTTTGATTTTGTCGTATGAATTAACTTCTCAACAGCTGGAACAATCGATTTCATATTAATGTCATCAACATTAGCAAACTCTTTGTCTATTACATTAATAATGAAAGATAAAGCCTTATTGTAAATATCAACCGTTGCATCGAAGATGCGAGACTGATTGATAACTTTACATCTAAGTGTTTTAGCTATTTTCATTTTCAAACCCTCCTTCCGAAAAAATCTATAATATTATATTTTAATCATATCACTCAAACATTTAGTTGTATATTTAAAGTGGATTGAAATGACTAATTATAACAAGAATAGATATGCATATTATAAGTTAACTTACCATTTAGTTGTAGTTACAAAATACAGACATAAATGTATATAAGAAGATATTATGAAACGATTAAAAGAAATTACCGAGTCCTTGTTTGAAAAATGGAATTGCGAGATTATTGAAATGAACTGAGAAGAGGACCACATTCATATTTTATTTGATGCTCCACCTCAAATAAACTTGGCTAATACGATAAATAGCTATAAAACTGTAACATCAAGATATATAAGAAAAGAGTTCCAAAAGGAACTTTCGAAATACTAAACCTTATTTTTGGAACCGTAGTTATATGGTTTTAACTACAAAAGGAGCTAACATTGACATAATAAAAAAATACATTGAAGAAGGTGAATGAAGACCTTAGCGACTAACCCCCACTAAATCAAATAGATTTTGAAGGGGAATGTGTCTCTATTTTTTTGTTCAATATAATAACCTCCAATGGTTTAAGATATTAATTCAAATTCTTATGTACTAAAAAAAGTATTTTTTCATTGTCACTCTCTACATAGGTAGATAACAGTATTGGAAATATCTACAAGGCTCTCTCTAGAAGTTGTAAATTCCCTTTACATGAATTGCCAAGCATGATAGCCTTAGATGTCGATACCTAGGGGATGATATGTATGCTCTTGGTAGGAGTAACATGACCACGGAGGCACCATATCATGCGCCGTTGCAATACCACCTTAAATTGTGTAGGCGGTTTGTAACATATCTTATTTCTTAGTGTCCGGAGATTTAACATAGATCGACCCATTTCAACATTGTTAAGAAATACATATAATAATTAAAATATACAAATGTTAACAAATAAATATTCAATATAATAATACCAACCAATATTGTTATCTTGTAATTCAATTACATTGGAGGAAATTACTCTTGAAAAGATTAGTGTTTGTAATTATTTTTATTTTTTTTCTAGCATTTTATTTAGAATATGGAAAAGGAAAACAGCTTACAACGACCTCTTCTATTGAATTTTCTGAACAAGACCATATTCAAAATATTATGATTAATGAGGAAAAATATGGATTTGAACAAATTGATACAAAAGAACAGGTTTATTTGAACAGTAAAGATACAATTTATACTTATCAGATACTTACTAGTCCAATTTCGTTTCTTAATATTACAAAAAGAACTTTGGATAATGGGGATTTCTTTATCTTTACTTCGCTCCAAAATAATAGCACAAATCCAATAGATGTGACTGTCACATTTCCCATACCAGAAGTATCACACTATACATTACAGCCATTTGACCAATTTTTGGCAGGGCGAAGATACAATGAAGATATTGGTTTTGACCTAACTACTAATCCACTAGGTTTACTAACCACTTACAATGGGAGTGAATATTACTCAAATGTTATGATTAGTAAAATATATCATTCAAAAGAATTATCTCAAATCTACGAAGATGAAAGAGAAAGTATCGTCAGAGAGCTTATATCTGAGAATCGAGATGTTGATGTGATTGTAAAAAAAGACCATCTACAAATTAAATTAGATATGGAGTCTTTAGGAGAAGACATTGTAGATCATTGGTCCCTTTTTTCTGAAAAACAATTATTTACTTCTGATAATTCTTTTAGCGAATGGATTAAAAAATCAAATTACCAAAAATGGAAAACGAATAGCTGGTATACCGCTAAAGGGCCATACAAAAAACTAGTTACTACTGTTGAGCCTCTGCCAGAGTCTCAGCTTAATTACGGAAGGAATTTGTTGCTCGTAAAAGATTTTTCTGCATTAGAGGAATACAAAGAAACAAAGGAAAGGTACTTTTACGATTTGGTTCTAAATTCTATAGCAAACTTAACAGTTTTCAAAGGAAATAAGGAGTTTTGGGAGACTGAAATTACAAGCACTTGGCTTAAAAAGGAATACGGTATAGAAGCTCCTTATATTGATACACGTCATAATGAAGGGATAGCTCTTTTCCTAGAAGAAACAGGAGATTTATTAGAAATTCCAGAATTAAAAATTGCCTTACTAAATTATGCTGACCTTTTAGTAGACCAAATTGAATCTAGAAAAGTTCTTGAAATTGCACCAGATGCATTTTTGATTAGTGATTATTTTTCATTTTATCAAGATACACTACCTACACACAGTTCACTTAATCATGTCTTAGGGGGATTAAACCTGTTATTAAAAAGCTATATTGAAACAAAAAATGAAGAATATTTAAAATGTGCATACAATATTCAAAATGCAATAGACCTTCTTGGAGAGAAATGGTTAACTGACGAAGGTGATACATGGTATCAAATTGGACCCGATATGACTTTTCAAGGTGAAGATTATACTTTACTTACACTTGAGGATCTTTTACACACTTACGAACTTTGGAAAGAAATTGATTCTAAAAAGATAAACACTATAGAAATGCTTATAACTTCAAAAGCTGCTTATTTGATTAATAAAGAGGTAGGGTTATCACAAGAAATAGTTAAATTATTAATAAACAATGGATTCAGTGAAATTATTAAGAACTATAATAATATCCTTCCATACTAAGAAAATTATTTTTTAAGTAATATAACATTTGTATTTGAAGGTTTGTTGACACTTTTACCTCCATAGAGTCAAGCTGATAACCTTACAATTATACTGAGATTTTTGATAAACTAAAATGCATGCTATTGAGATGTGAGCTCATGTTTATGTATGTCATTCTTCCTAAGTCAATGTATACAAGCATGTTGGGTATTATTCCATAACCCTCAAACAGGTATATTATGTGTGACAAGAACTTATACAATACTAGAGACATATATGTTTGGAAACAGCCCTACAGGATGAGGATTAGGGCTGTTTTTTCGGGGAGTCAATCATGTTGTATATTATGCATTTGTTAATATTTATCACGTGGGCAGTCAACAATAACAACTTGTAAACCAACTGAATTGTCCCAACACTTGACGAGTTTAGGGATTATTAGGAACTCGTTATTAGCCATGTACTTTCCCTTACATTAGCAAAAGCTACCGAAAGTGATCAAACATCCTATTTTCCATTTCCTTTTTGTTAGGACTTCCATATACTTTTCAACTAGAAATACTGGCAGTACAACTATCAAACAAGTATAAAAAGAATTATTTCACTTGTTACCTTTTACATAATCCACAAAACCATACACTATAGAGGCGTCTTCCTTATACAAAGGTGGTTTACTAAGAGTCACAACTTGCAATTTTATCTTAACCAAAAATTTGAGCCGCAATGCCGAATAATGTACTGTTCCTAGGTGGCAAATTTTCAGAGTTAATGACCATAATTGGTGGCTCACTAACTTTGTTAAACCCACTTTGTTCTAGGTACAACATAAATTGATCATTACCCGTTGGCACATCAATTCTTAATTTCCCTTGATGTTCAAATGCTAGCTTATCAAGTATTAAAGCTGCTGTTTCATGATCAGGTGCTACTATAGGCCCTAGTATTAAATTTATGGGTCCTCCTATAGATATACCATAACCCATAATATTTCCGCTGTTATCTCTAGCTTCTATACATTGCTCGGATTGATTTATTCTAACTTTAAGAAAATCACTTCTTTTATCTCCAAAGGCAGCTTTATCTAAGTCAACAATTCTATTCATGTCAATTTCATTGAAAGCTCTAATGGTGACATTACTATTAGTTAATAACTTAAGATTATTAGTATAGCTATCACAAAGATACTTATGAACATAATTTACAGTTCTAAAATCCATTTTTTCATATAAGATTTTCCCATCTTCTGTTGCAATTAGCATAATTGTTTTGTCATTAGAACAAGAATCTATACATTTTTGAGTTACCACTCTCCCTAGACCTAATCCTCTAAATTCTTTAGAAACAATAACCATACCGATAGAAGCTAAATTTGTATCGTACGAGATAATAGCAGCGCAAGAGACTACTTTTCCTAAAGCGTTTTTGTAGCCAAATATTTTTCCAGTTGACAAAACTGTACAGATTTCATATTTATCATAATCCCAGCCAACTGAAGTAGATAATTCGATTAAACTATTGATATCATCAGTATTTAACTCAAATAATTCTAATTTCGTTTCATCGTATGTAGCCATAAAAGCCATCCTTTAAATGCAATTTATAATTACCTTCATCTTAAATTTTATAGTTAGTTTGTTAAAGTTGACTCTAAAGGGTCGTTTTTAATTTCTAATATGTATTCTTTAATACGTTCTCGTCCACCATATTTTGCATACCAATCTGTTATACGCTTAACATGAGCAGCATCACTAGTTACCTTAGATTCAATCTGTAAATAATCTTCATAACTATCGTACTCCCAAATAGCGAAAACCTCTACAGTACCATCATTATTATCCTTCATCCAACGACCTACTAGACGTGAACCGTATTTTAATTGGTTTGGTAAATTTATATTATTGAAAAGATTATTGAAATCTTCGACTATCTCCCTTTTAACAAGATAAGACTTTCTTCTGTAAAACATAAAACCTCCCCTTTAACAGACTTTTAAATATAATTTTCTGTACTATCTTTTCACTCAAGCGATCGGGATGACACATTATACGTCCAACTAAACATTTCATAATTCACATTACCGTAATGTATTACTGTTATTCATGCTTTGTTTAGTAACTTTGTTAGCTGTGCAAATGTACCTTCAAATTCTGTTGAACATTGTTTCATTAATTTTATTGCTATATGAGGTAAAGGAACATCTAACTCCTCGAAGTTCCCTTTCTTACAAGTTTTATATTTCTATTGTTCCTAAGATTGTTTTAATACGTTCTTGCTCTTCTCTTTTATCTAAATATTCAAAAAATCCAAGTCGATTTCCCCACGGGTCAGTGAATGTTCCCCATTTAACTGGAACTTCTGGTCTTGAATGTATTTCAAAGCTATCAATTTTAAGCTCTTCTACAAGTCTATCTCTTTCAGCTTCAATATTAGTAACCCCTAAACGTAATGGTCCGTTACCCTCAGTAAGAGTTCCTTCTGCCACCTGCAACCAACAACCAGGAATTAGCTCCCATTCTGCAAATCCCTCGTGTGGAGTAATATCAGGCTTCTTATTTAGCAATGTTTCATACCACTTTTGCCCTTCATTAATGCTAGAAACTCGAACCTGAGTAGTTATTTCTAGAATCATTTGTAAACCTCCTACATATGTATAATCGAAAATAATTATACATTAATTTAATAATTAATATTGTAAAATTTTCAAGTAGCCCTCAACATCTGAAGTGTTGTATCATTTGAATGTTAGTAGGCAGAAATAATTGTTAAATAATAAGACACAATGTGGTGATTAATTGAAAAGTTATATATGTTTATTAATCTGTATGGTAATAAGCTTGACATTATTATCAGGATGCGGAATTACTAATTCTGACTGGGAACCTACGTTATATGAAACTGTCAACAACGTCGATGGTGTAACTATGGTTTCATTAGAAGAAACCGTCTCCTCTACTGGGTTGACTGTAGCATTAGAGAATACCTCCGACAAGGAATACATCTATGGTGAATATTTTTCGTTGGAAAAGAATATTAACGGAAGATGGTATCAAGTCCCTGTTTCCATTGATGGTAACTATGGATTCAATGATATTGGCTACATATTGGCTTCTTCCGATGTTAAGGAATGGACTGTTGATTGGAGTTGGCTGTACGGTAATTTGAATACTGGTGAATACCGTATAGTGAAAGGCATACTGGATGGTAGAACAGCAGGAGAATATGATAAGTACCATTTGACAGCAGAGTTTACAGTTGATTAACCATCATAATTAGAAAATATATTAGATTGTGAAAGCTAGTCATAGAGCAAAGGTGAGCTTTATGAAATAACAACCAAAGAAAAAGCCTATCATCATGATAAGCTTTTTCTTTTGGCATCTATTTACTTTACAGCTTCCTTTAATTCTTTTCCTGGTTTAAATGCCGGTGCTTTACTTGCAGCGATTTCAATTTCTTCACCAGTTTGTGGATTACGTCCTTTACGCGCTGCTCTTTCACGAACTTCAAACGTTCCGAAACCGAGTAGAGAAACTTTATTCCCATCCTTTAATGAGTCACTAATAGCACTGAATACAGACTCTAGTGCTTTACCAGCGTCCTTTTTACTAAGCTCAGCTTTTTCAGCTATTGAATTAATGAATTCTGTTTTATTCATTTCACTACCACCTTTCTATGTAACAATCTATATTTTACCAAATTCAATGGATAAAGGTAAATAGCTGCACCTAATCTTTTTATACATTTAGTTAATTGGATAACAATTTAATATACTCTATGTCATCCAAGAGGTTTATTATAAATAATTCACTTAAATAACAAGTCATACAATAAAAGCTCATCTAATTACAAAACTCTTGTATTACTTCATTCTTAATTTTTTCTAAAGGATAAAGATTAGGGTATGTTGAATACATGAGCATGATTCCTTGAAGGGTAGATGAAAAATGTAAAGATTTCATCTTGGCATTTGATACGCCAAGCTTTTCGAAGATCTCAGTTTGCACCTCAAATTGCTTCTCATACTCCTTTTGTAAATTCATAGTATATTTTGAAAGTACTTTATCTTGTTTAGCTTGAGTAAGTAAATTAATATAAAATCGAAAAATCAGCGGCTGTTTATGAACATTTTCCAAAGAGCCTTCAATGATAAATAGTAATTGTTCCACAGGCGTCTCTTGTGATACAGCAGTCTCCATAACCTTGATAAGTTCTTCAATTCGTATTTCGACCATTGCATCTATTAGGTTCTCTTTCCCCTTATAATAATGATAAAGAAGACCTTTAGAAATATCAGCTTGCTTTGCTATTTCATCTATAGAAGTAGAATGAAAGCCTTTTGATATAAACAGCTCCATTGCTGTCTGCAAAATTTTTTCACTTGTAAGGCGACGGATTTTTTCATTTGTTTCTCTTGTACGTGGCATCCTTACTTATTCCTTTCTGTAAAAACAACATAATTTCAGAAGCTACTTCTTTTGGGTGAGTTAAGGTTAACATATGATCAGCACCTTTAATCATTAAAAAATAACATGATTTCACTTTTTTGAAGTGATCAGCGATTCGAGATAGGTCACTCCATTCTTTATCTCCTTGGATAAAGAGCAATGGTACCTTAATCTCATGTAATCTATCAATAGCATGTGGATCAGGCCAAATAATTTCAAAGTTCTCCCATTCTGAAAATACTCTCATCATATAGTGGACAGTCATTTCATAGAGAAAATCCTTTTGCTGACTTGACATCGTTATACTGTAATTAGGACCACTTAGGGACAAATTAACAAGCTTTTTGATATTTGGGGCAGCTGCGTTTACCTGCTCTATCCATTCAGTAAATTCACGTGAATATTGAAATCCTGTTAATGAAGGAGCAATTAACACTAGTTGTTTCACTCTTGATGGAAATGTAAGCGTAAAATCAGTTGCAATTTGTCCTCCCATTGAATGACCAACAAGAGTAGCTATATTTATGCCTAAGTGATCAAGTAATTTCCTTAAATCATCTACAAAATTAGATGGTGAAATTGGTGCGGGTGAATTCCCTGCACCCCGCACGTCGAAAATAACGACCTGCTTAGTCTGAGATAAATATGGAACAATATACGTCCATTCTCGCATGTCTACACCAGGGCTATGAATCATCACAATGGGATCTCCGACACCATGAACTTCATAATTCAAATCCATCTGTCACCCTCCTTTTAAATGAAGCTCAATCAATATAATTAATACGGGGCTTTTAATTCTAATGACACTGTTGTTATTAACAATATATCTTTGACTGAACATACAGTTAATAAAAAAGATAAGTTATTTTTCGACAAACTAACACTTTTTACGTGCTCAGTTTGCACAGCATGCAGTGTACGAAATGAATACCTTTTACAAACAATGTCTACTACATATTAATTATTCACATATTATTCAATTTACTACCATTTTTATCAAGGAATCTCATTTTATAATTACTATATAGACTTTTTTTCATTCATAGTTGTTTTTTCCTAAAAAGAATAAACACATACTCAATAGTGCTCTTTACACCTTATCTTCTAAAAAAATCAATTTCTAATCATAGCATCATCTTTTAAGACAGGAGTTTATATATTTCCACGAAAGAGAGGTGAGTACTTTGGACCAAGTAGACTACAGTATCCCACAGTTTTTCTCGGATTACTTGTACAGCTATAATAAAACTACACGTGATTTCGATCTAAAGACAGTCGATTCTAGTGAACTGTATAGTACAAAATTCATTAATAAATATACTAAATTTTCATGCCACGATGAATTTTTTAATAGCTCTCCTTTTGCTAAAAAACCAAGTGTTAACATCAATAATTTAACTGAAGCATTTATAAAAAAGCTTGATAAATTCACACAAGAAAACACGTGCTTTAACTCATTTGAAGATATGCACGATACAGCCGTAAGATATTGGGAGGAACGAATTTATTCGGGTGACTAATTTAAGGTCACCTTTTTATTATTGCGCTTCTTCTGGGGCGAGATAAGTAACTCTTCGATAAATGGTAATTGAAATCCTACTCTTAAAGGTTGAATATCTAGACCACTTGCCATTCTAACTGGATGGATAACTATAAGTAAGCTTAACAACACTAAGAATGTAAATATGATTCTCTTTCTCAAAAAATTATCCTCCACAAAAATTATGTTGTTCTATCTAAGATAGCATGAACTTAGTATTGTTATTTCGCATTTTTTGATGGTACCCCTAACTTTAACCGTACTATGCTATTAGTTAAGAAAACTGGTTAATATATCTATCGATACTCGAGAGATTTTACTACACAAAAAGATTATTGAGGTCACTAATGACTGAAATAAAGTCCTTTTTTGTTGCTGTTTTAAATAGAAAAGGTTCCATGAATCGTATATTCTCAGTAAGCTCTGCACATAGGGCATCTATGGTATAATTGGAATACAATAGCGAATTTCTAAGGGTGGTCGGCTTTGCTTCATTCCCCATGAGAGGGGGTGAGGCGTATGACAGTATTTGAATCATTGATGTTTGCTTTAGCATTTGCTGGGCTAATCATTTCGATGCTGTCCTTCAACAAAAACGACAAAAAAATAGACCGCCCTTACTCCTGATATAGTCGGGGCGGTCTATTTGCTTTATGCAAGCCGATCCACTGAGGGAATCGCCTATTGTGTGACCGTGAGTGCTAACGACACTTGCGGTCTTTCTTATTGTATGCGGTTACTGCTTGTCTATGATTAGAATATCATATATGTTGGAAAATGTACAATTACACTAATACGTATCATGTTGTTTATTGAAAGCAAAAAAATAGTAAAAAAAATAATTTATTTCTCAAATTAAATATAGAAAAAGTTAGGACATATTCTATACAAAATGCATTAGGAGTTAAAAACATTGAAAGGCGACAAAAAAAACATAATTAGTAGCTTAATTATTGTACTTATATTCGTTATTCTTCAAACATATGACCTTTAATTACGTAAATTCATATTATTTCTTCCATTTTATGTAATTTATTATATATACAATTCAATGATTATTCCTTCTGAAACATGTCAATGAAAATCCAAAGTTTCATCCTTTAGGTTAGTTAATTGATCCGAAATAAACGAATTATGTGTTAAGCAAATAGCCTAAATTATAATTTCATACAAATAAATAATCTAGGAAGTCGAAAATGGCTTTGACTCCCTGTTATAGTATGAAGAGCATAACTCTATACTTGCAATGTAACAATTGAAAGCATCTCTAAATACAATTTACACTACGTTTCAAAATTTCACAGATGACTAGAAATAATATGATCCATTAATAAGTGTATTTTTTCATTAACAGTTAAACTATTCCATACTTTTGGACAAATTTTCATGTTGTCAGCCCCCTTTTATCATGATTTTTACTTTTTGACCAAGCAAATGTACCATTAGTGAGCCTCTTAGTTGTTTTTCAATCAATATATATCCGCATTTTCAAAAATTATGCAAAATAAACCGAACTTTTTTAAGTTTACGCATCTTAAGATTATGGACAATCTATTATTAACGTTAATTGCTTATACATATTAGTGAATTACAAAGTAGACTAACAAAGGAGCTAGAAGTATGAAGATTTTATTGATAACCATTGCTGTTGTAGGAATACTTTATTATGCTGGTTTATTAAATGATAAAGGTGAAAAGCTATTTGAGGATTCACGAGATAAAGTGTTTGAAGTTGCAAAAAATGTTAAAATTGACGATCAACGCATCATTGATATGTCTTTAATGGATATTTACCATTCACTAAGTACAAAATTTAAAGATGGCAACATAGAAAGACATAGTGATGGCTCCGTACAAATACAGCTCAATGGAAACGAAGTCATTTATAACAGCACTACAGGAATAGTTGAAATCTTACAAACGGGAGATGAAGAATCTTTACAAGAAATTCTCAATATTTTCAGTAACAATTGAGTTTACAAATAGAGAAAAAAAAGCCTATCATGTTAGATAGGCTTTTTCTATGCCTGAAAATTCCTTTAGTTTTTGACAGCGTCTTTTAATTCTTTTCCTGGTTTGAATGCTGGCACTTTACTTGCGGCAATTTCAATTTCTTCACCAGTTTGAGGGTTACGCCCCTTACGCGCTGCTCTTTCACGTACTTCAAATGTTCCAAAGCCGAGAAGAGAAACTTTGTCACCATCTTTTAGTGTTTCACTAATTGAGTTTGTTACTGCTTCTAATACTTTACTTGCGTCCTTTTTGCTAAGTTCTGCTTTTTCAGCAACTGCGTTAATAAATTCTGTTTTATTCATTTTATTACCACCTTTCTATGTAACGACCTATATCTTATCAGATTTCCTATCAAAAGGTAAATACTATCCTGCAATAAAAAGCAAATAAAGGCTTTTTTCTGTTACTAATGTTACGAAAATAGAACCACAAGAAGTGATTTTATATGGTTTTCATTCGTTTATAGCAAAAAGATGCCACATGTACGTATTAAATTCTAAGTACAAGAAGCACAAAACCATATGAGAGCATCTAAAAAATCAATATTTAAATATACCTCTCCAAAAAACATCCCAAGTATCATTGAGTCTTTTTTCATACTCTTCATAAGAAAGATTTGCTAAATAAAAGAGCATCCCATCTAAAATACAAAGATAAGAGTTTACAATCGTCTCTTCATCAATAAATTTACTTTTGTCTGAATCATTTTTTAGTATAGTGTATAGTAGTTTCCTTATTTCCATTTCGGATTCATTATATCTTTGGTTTAGTAGGTCTTTAAACTTATCTGGCGGAACAATACCATACCTTTTTATAAAAAGACCTAAGCTGTTATTATTAAAATATTCATTTAGTTCATGTAACAAATAATACAGCCTATCTTTCGTAGATAATTTTGCTGTAACTACCTCTTGTTCTTTAATAAAATCGATATACTCTGACATAACATATTCAATTACACTTTTAAATAATTCTTCTTTACCAGAAAAATATGCATAAATGGAAGGCGCTTTAATGTGAATACTAGTCGCTATGTCCTTTAAAGATGTCTCTTCATAGCCCTTTGAGGAAAACAAAATTAAAGCTTGATTTAATATTTTATACTTTGTCTCTTCTCCCTTACTCAATTGATCACCCCGTGATTAAGATACTAGTTTTAGCCCTATAATACTTATGATGATACCACTAACCAGTGCAAGCTTTCTGTAATCTTTAGGATCATTAAACGCAAACATCCCAATTAAAACACTTCCAGCTGCACCTATTCCTGTCCAAATACCATAGCCAATACTAATAGGAATTTCTTTCAGAGACATTGAAAGGAATATAAAACTTAAACCCATGAATAAGACAAAGAACAATGAAGGTTTTAGCTTGGAAAACCCTTCAGACAATTTTAGAAAAGTCACTCCTCCTATTTCCATGAATCCCGCGAGTACTAATAGAATCCAGCTCATATTATGCACTTTCTCCTTTTGTTTGTTCCGGTATTAATTTTAAACCTATGATACAGCTAATTAAGGTTAGTAATAAAATGATTTTTAATACACTAACTGCGTCGTGTAAAAACAGTATCCCAACGATGGATGTACCAAACGCTCCAATTCCTGTAAACACAGCATATGCTGTTGATACAGGCAAATATTTAAGTGACTTTGAGAAAGCCCAAAAGCTAAAAATCATAAGTAAAACCGTCGGTATAACGAAAGGGATATTTGTAAATCCTTCCGAAAACTTCAAACCAAACGCCCAACCTACCTCTGATATACCACCGAGAATAAGATATAACCATGCCATGAAGTATATCCTCCTTATTAACATCTTTAAGCACCTCTAGGATAGTTAGTGTTTCCCATATAACAATACTTATATCAACTCCAAAACGTAAGTCTATATAAACTGAGAAAAATAATCTAACTAACGTTAGTTAGATTTTATAACAAAACTAGTTAATATGCAACTATTTCGTTGATTTATTAATATGCTAAAAGTGTGTATCCTCTCTTATTTAAAGTAAAAAATTTCAACAGATTTATCTTATGAAGACCTAAAATAAAGCAAATCCTTTTTCAACTTTGTTAACTCCGCAGAACAAGCGCCGTATGTTAAACCTTTTCCAGTCTGTTTGTATGTTTCATTCCATGCAGCTAAAAAATGATTGAACACAAAACGACTACAACCAATGGTTTTAGCAATTAATATTTCTTGTTTTTTAGTGGGATAGATACGAAATTTAAAGGCTTTGTTGACTAGCATTTGATTCACCTCACTTATCTATTAATTAGGTTAATTATACCATATTAGAAGTGAGTTTTGGCTTACGCCAACCGCCATTCATCACCCACTTAACCTTCACTTGCTTCGCATTGTTTTGGTTTGAAGTGGAGGTCTTCTGTCTGGGGTTGATAAATTTTGCATTATTTATATTGCTCGTTTCATTGTTACATCCTAATAGCAACACAATAAGAATTATAGTAAATACAAACTTACGCATATTTAACAACTCCTATAATTACTCTTGGTTTAATAGTTTTTTATACAATGTACTTTCTTCATGTTTCGCGGGCAACACAACTGCAAATCTTTGTACCTTCAACCTTCTTAAGCTAGTTTAAGCATCAATTCTCACCATTTTACGCTAATTGTTGAAGTTTTAATATTTCTATTAACAACTATTTCAATGAGTAATTTAAAACTATACGAAGTTAATCATATGCTATGTACCAGATAGCCTTATTGAGGCTATCTTTCGTCAATCGTTCACAAAGTAAACGTTGCAGTAACAGGAAAATGGTCAGAAAATCCCTCAGAGTTATCTACTGTAGCTTCTGTAACTGTTGTGCCTGAAAGAGTAAGAACCCAATCAATCGCCGCTCCACGTTCTGTTGTTGATGGTTTTGGAACACTTTGATTTGCTACATCCCATGTATCTACTAGATTCATTGGATTTGGTGTACCATCTAACGGTATTTGATCTATTAAATATTCCATAATAGCATTATTTCTTGTTGCATTAAAATCTCCTACAACAATAGCATGACGATTGTTATTTCCTACTTGATGTTGATTAATCAGAGAAACTAATTCAATTGCATGATCCTCTTTACTCGAAGTAGGGCTTACACAATAATGATTATTATAAAAATAAAACTCTTCATTCGAATCAACTTCTCTTAACAATAACCAAGTTATATATCGCGTGTTGCCACATTGCGCAGCTTCAACAAAACCAGAGTCTAAAATAATAAATCGATTACTCCTTATTAATATCGGATTACCATAATTAACTGGTATATTAAATCGAATTAAATCATACATGCCAGATAACCCTGCTTCTAAATCTCTTCTTTGTGTTGACATAGCTTCTTGAAGCCCTACTATATCAGGATTAATGTCTATTATTTTATTAATAATACCATCCCTACGATTTCTCCAAGTTCTTCTATCAGCTAGTATATTGAAGCTCATTGTTAACATATTTTCCCCCCTCTCTTACATAGATACAATATTATATGCAATAAGAGAGAAAATGCTTGTACAGGTAACATGTATTTGATCTTTTTTAAAAGCTGACTTAGCCTTAATTTTTTGGAATTAGCTGTTCTCGAATTAATTGGTGATTTTCATAATAATAGCTAAACACGTATGAATCTATTCATATTAACTATTATTTTTATGATCTAATTCAATATAATTCACTATTTCTCAGCTTTTCTATAAAATTATCATCACCATTATTTTTATTTTTGGTAATCCAGTAGATATATTTTACTTTCTTATTCATACCATTCATGATTCTTTACTCCCAACTCTGCTTTTTCTTTATGCGTACAATGATGACAAGAATACGTGTATCACTCTTTAAAAGCCCAATTTTAAATATTACTGTTTTATTAGGCATTTGCCGTTGAGCAAAGATAAATGCCTCATATAGTGTTCTTGAAAGTTATAAATTAGAGGAGTGTTTAAATGTACAATTTTGACCCTCACAGACTTTATTATAGAGATCATCATAACCCACATCATGGTTTCAATAACAATTTAAAGCACATGGTATTAGGTACCGTTGAGCCAATCGTTCAATATGGTTTAAAAGAGGCACAGCATACTTCATACATGCACGCAATGCGCGAAGTCGCAGCCATTGCCTACCTTATGGGAAAAGGCTACGATCAAAAGACTGCATGGCAAACTGTTGAATCTTGGGAAACAAATGAATCATTTTATCCTAGATACCCATGCAAGCACTGTTAAATCAGTGCTTTTTCCCCCTCATATATTAACATCGCACCTCCTCTACGAACCTAGTAATGCTAGAAGTGCATTTAAGATAAAAACTTTCGCAATTCCTTTGTTGATTATCTCTTATCCGTAAGCTTTGTAAAATATTCGATATTTATATAGCTATTAATACATTAAACAATTTTACGAATACTAATATACTTGTTTCTTCAAATTACAGAAAACAATAGCTAACCACATACTAGTTTTATTTGCAATAGCATATAGTGATCGTTTCTTCAACTAAATAGCGAATGTGAAAATTATCAATTTAAATGCTAGTACATTTTTTTATACGAACATATGACAATATTCACAATACAAAAAAATGTAACCGTTTCCAAAATTACATACCTACCTAGTTGAAATTAGTATTATTAAAATAAATAATGTGAAAAACTAATTTAGGAGGTTTCAAATGAAAAAATTACTAACTTTTTTATTATGCTTACTAATTAGTATCCCTACTCTAAGTTCTGCAAGCAGAGCAGAAAGTCAAATTAATGTACAAGCAGCAATCAGCTCTGAATGGAATCTTGTGTGGAGCGACGAATTTAATGGAAATGAGATTGACAGGACGAAATGGACTTATGATTTCGGAAACTATCTTGTTGATGAAAATGGTAATGTCAATACTGACGCACCTGGTTGGGGAAATAATGAAGAGCAATATTATACAGATGCTCCCGGGAATTCATATATTAATAATGGCAATCTAGTTATTGAAGCAAAGCAAGAGCAAATATCTGATGAATATGGTACATATGACTATACATCCGCCAAGCTTAAAACAAAGGGATTATTTGGACAAAAATATGGGAAATTTGAAGCGAGAATAAAATCCCCAAAAGGAAATGGATTGTGGCCAGCGTTTTGGCTTCTTCCAACTGATAATGTCTATGGACCATGGCCTGCTTCTGGTGAAATTGATATAATGGAAGCTTCGGGAGGTAAACCAAATGAAGCTTCAGGTACGATACATTATGGTGGTTTATGGCCAATAAGAGAATACACAGGTAAAGCATATCATTTCCCTGAAGGTGGAGCTATTACAGACTTCCATACTTATTCAGTCGAATGGGAACCTGGAGAAATTCGTTGGTATGTTGACGGGAATTTATATCAAACGTTAAACAACTGGTTTAGCCTAAATGCGGCTGAGGAACTGAATCCATTTCCAGCACCGTTTGACCAAGAATTCTATATCATTCTAAATCTAGCAGTAGGAGGCCAATTTACAGAAAACCCAGATGATCCAACTGCGTTTCCAGGTAAAATGGAGATTGACTATGTGCGCGTATATGAAGCCACGGGCGATAATAGTTGCAGTCCGACTGTAGATGGGAACTTTGACTTTTCTTGTGGTTTAAGCGAATGGTCACCATATGTGCATCATGATACAGTAGCTCAAATATTAGCGGAAAATGAAGAAGCTAAAGTTGTTATTTCTGAGCAAGGTAACGAAGAATGGAGCGTAATATTAGAGAAAAAAGGGTTAAATTTACAACAAGACCAGGATTATCATGTGTCCTTCGATGCAAGATCAACAAGTGATAGGGATATGGTCGTTTCTATAGAGAACTCACAATATAATAGATACTTGAGTGAAACAATTAATTTATCTAGCAATATGAAAAATTACAGCTTTCAAATGACAATGCCACAATCTGATGAAGTCAGTCTAAAATTATTAATGGGGAAATATGGTGCAGGTGCACATAATATTTTCATAGATAATGTAGTTATTGAACCAATCGGAGAAAGCCTTATAAAAAATGGTGACTTTGCTACAAATGATCATTTTTGGACAGCATGGTGGGGAGATCAATGGACGGGTGTTGCAGAAGGAACTAAATCAGTTGCAAATGGTGAATTAGCAATTGAAATGCAAACAGTTGGTAATGTAGCTTATTCTCCACAAGTGTACCAAAATGGTATTGAATTTAAAAACGGTGAATTGTATACGGTTACATTTGATGCTAGAAGTAATACACCAAGAAAGATGAATGTTAATATCGGTAAAGAACTTACAACAGATCCATGGTTTATACCGTATGCCAATACAGAAATTATTGATTTAACAACCGACATGCAGACATTTACCTACTCCTTCCAGATGACAGAACAAACATATACTAACGGAAAGGTAGTATTTGAGCTAGGAAATATCGAGGGAGGAAATGCTCCTACAACAGTTTATATCGATAACGTATCTATCGTACAACAATAAGAACGGTTATGAAATGATTAATAATGTAGAGAAAGGATAACTCGACAGTTATCCTTTCTTTAACTTAATTTGGCGTTTTCGCATAAAGTTGCTGTTTATTAACTACTAGGAATCACGAATACAATTATTGTTCGTGGTTCTTTTCTTCGCTATAAACTTTACGGTTCAAATTTTTTTATTAACGGTTTACAAAAGTAGCTTTCAACTTATCTAATAAGATTTAGAATATTATATTGAACATAAATAGACAATAACTTCTCCCTTTGCATATTAAATTATTTCTTACGAGATTTTTTCCTTTTCTATCATTCGAACATTAAGTTAGCTCAAAACAAAAGAGCATTCATCGATCTAGTATTTACAAAAGCGCCTTCTACACCCCCTTGGGTTTCAGCAACAGAAGCCATAAGCACAAGATCTCCTGCTAGGCAAGGTATCGAAATTGTAAAGTTTGGGTTTGTGTTATGCTCTACTTCAAACTGTGCTGGCTGCTGTACTCCACTTACCGTGTCTAATAATAAAGGTGAAGCCATTGTTAAATTAGCCTCTGCTGATTCAACCATTACTTGATAAGCTAGTTCATATTTATATGGAAAACTAGTAAGTTCAACATCATTCTCAAAGCCCGCTACAACAAAATTCGACTGAAGAAACCCATCAAGTTTCACCTGTCTTCCATATAAATGTTTTGGTATTCTTAACCTTAGCAGCTCTACTCTAGCTCCATCTAATGGTAGTATAGTAGGCTTATCTTCTTGTGTAGAAAGAAATCCGATAGTTTGGTTTTTAGTCAATTATTCTCCCCCCTATCTATTCTAGAATGTCATAAGTTCTGTGAGAATTTGAGTCCTAATCATTAGACTTCAGAATATATTATTCAACTTAAAGCAGCAGTGCTTGGATAAATTTCTTATGCAATACTGAAATGCTATAAAAAACCCTGGAATCTTCATACTATTCCAGAGCATTACAAAACGAATATTAGATAATATACCGTACAATACTACTTATTATTAATTTTACAAAAAGCCTTGTAGTTTCAATGGAGAGAGTTATTAAACCTTCTAATAAAAAGATTTGGTTTTTGTGTAACAATAATTTATACCAGTAGTTAGGAATAATACCTCAATCTCCTTAAATCCCACATTCCCATTATGAGCCACTAAAGGATATTTATGGACCTGTAATCAAGAATTTGATCTACATAACGATAACCAATTAAGAATTATACAAATTATGTATTTATTGTAATTCTTCTTTCCTTTCAATGACGTCGGACAACTAAAAGTTGAAAAAGAAATAAAACGCTACACATAGTAACGTTTTATCTACACAATTAATGCTATATAAGTGCATTAGGGGGAAATTGATTTCTATAATTATTGTATCAAATTTCGTAAAAGTATGATTTTGACCTGAGGAGGGATTTGTTGATGTTTGACTATACATCCTTTGAAAATGCTACGAATTTTAACATTTTATATAAATATATTTATTTTAATAAAAACGTTTACCTTTGTATTAAACACCTTATCTAGAGTAGCGCACGACTGGATAACGATCGATCGGAACATTCATTATATTCGTTAATTACCGCTTTCCAAGTAGGCAATATAATATTTACTACATCTTCTTTGTTCTATTGATATACTTAAGCTCAATCACACAAAAACACATAAATATCCCATAGAATCCACACACAATTTTAGTTTAATATTAATACAGTGTTAATGAACTTTTTCATAACCCACCTCTTTTCCTTTAGGCACACTTACTCTCAAGTGTGTCTTTTTTCTATTCAGTTTTTATTGCTGAATTGAACAATCTTGAAGGAATAGTGAAGACAGATTATGATTTAATTCTCATAGTGCAGGAGTTTTTTCAAAGCTAGGTGATTATTTAATGTTGTCTTATTAACAGGTTGTCCCTTAATCTTTTTAACCTACAAAATACTGATGGCCTATCCCACTATATAGTTTTATTGTTTACACTTATTCTGATAATAACAAGCAAAAGGAATAAATCAGTTTTTCTTATCTTAATTAATGATATAGTAATCCTTAAAAATTTCTCGCTCTCAAATGATATTTACCTCCTATATTACCATTAGGAGTATACACCTTTATTTTATACTCACCTGACCCATATTGATTCAAATCTACTGAATATAATCTTTCCTGCGAGCCAGCAGTTATTGATTCTCCAATCAAACTCCCATCGGGAGCATATACTTTGTACTTATAATTGTAACTATTATGTAAATTGTTTAGCCAAAAATTACATTCTGAGCCTTCATTTATGTCTAAATTCACGTAATATTCTACAGAGTCATTATGAAGTATTTCTTCAACACTTAGTGCTGCAGCAGCTATTTTTTCGACAGGTGCTGAAGCATTTCCCGCTTCATTAATATCGTTTTCTAACACATAAGGAGTTAACAGAATACCTATAATACACATTGCAGTAACAACACCAATTATTGGGAGTAACCGTATTTTGAATGTTTTTCTCTTATTTTTTTTATTAATGTTATACTCTAACTTTTGTCTTAACTCAAATTGTTTTTCTGGATTCCAGTGTATGCTTTCATCCAAATTTTTTGCATGTTTAAATGAATTTTCTTTAGGAAGATTGCTCATATACATATCCACCTGCTTCTAGTTTCTTTTGAAGTTCTTTTAGGGCCCTAGATAATGTAGTTGTCACTTTACTTTCTTTCCATCCTAAAATTTCACTAGTTTCTTTAATTGATAATTCTTCTACCTTTCTAAGAATAATAACTTCACGGTATGATGGTTTCAGCTTAATAAGAGCTTGGTACAATTCTTTAAAATCTTCATTAATAATGATTGTATTCTCTATTGAGGGTGCAACTTCCTTCCCATTTGAAGATAGCCTTATGCGCTCAACTACATTCAATTTCTTCCTTCTAATATAATTAATAGAAATATTATGAGCAATTTGAAATAACCAGGTTTCAACTTTTTCTTGTTTTTTTAACTGATAATATGAGTTATTCACTTTCATAAATGTATCATAGGTTAAGTCTTGTGCAATATAGTAGTCATTAGTAAGTACAAAAATAAATTTAAAAATCCGACCACAGTATAGATCATAAAGATGAAGAATATCTTTAGCGACATTATCTCTCTTCATACTCCTCCTCCTATATTTATTTTACAAAATATTAACACAAATAGTTCAAATATTTATTTGCCGTCTAACAGTATTAGAAGACTGTAATGTAGATAAACCTTTAAAATGCTAATGATATCAATCAAAACCATTAATATTTTGATATTCGCATAAAGTCTCCACTTTTTATATAATTTGTGAAAAAGTTATCCAACACATATATATCTTTTTGACTGAGAATTTTTTTTTAAAAAAAAGAGTGTTTTAAATGAAGTTTTTTGGGGAGATTTACAGCTAGGTAAAATGAAAAACACCATTATTATAATGTTTCGTAATAAATACCTGTATAGTTACAGTGTGAACCTCTCCAACTAATTGTTACACAATTTGATGGAGCATCCCTTGTCTTAAATAGAGTACAAAACAAGCTATTAAGCCACCTTCG